>JAUZPJ010000251.1 GCA_030706025.1 Bacillota bacterium
AAATGCCATACCAGCTAATAATTGTGCATAAGCCATTTTGTCACGAGCTTCGAAATCCTCGCCATTTGCTACAGCACGACGTAAATATCTAGGGATTAATTTGAAAGCCATTAATGCAGCCGAATCTGTAACTGGTGTGGCGGCTGTGGAAACATAGGCCTCAACTGCATGGGTGAGGGCATCCATTCCCGTTGCAGCCGTGAGGCTAGGAGGTTGTTTCATCATCAACAAGGGATCGTTAATAGAGACATTTGGGGTAACATGCCAGTCAACAATGGCCATTTTAATATGCCGTGCAGCATCCGTGATAATACAGAATCTTGTCATTTCTGCGGCAGTACCGGCTGTGGTGTTGATGGCAATCATTGGAGCCATCGGCAATGGAGATTTATCGACTCCCTCATAGTCATTAATTCTTCCGCCATTCCCTGCAACAAGACCAATTCCCTTTGCACAGTCATGGGAAGATCCTCCGCCCACGGATATAATCAAGTCGCATCCTTCTTTAGTATAGATATCAAACCCATCATGCACGTTTTTATCCGTTGGATTCGGTTCAGCACCGCCATAAATTACAACTTTGACGCCCTCTTTTTCAACGATATCTGCAATTTCCTGAGCCATTCCAATTTTCTCTAAGAAAGCATCAGTTACCAGCAACGCCTTTTTTCCACCCAATAATTTAGCTTGTTTTCCTGTTTCTTGAACTGCTCCAGCTCCCATGAGGTTGACCGTAGGCATATAATACCCGTACACTTGATGAATAACTGACATTGTTGTTTCCTCCCTTTTCTTTTTGGCAATAGCCATTATTTGATTGCTAAAAGTGACTTAAAATTTACCATCATATTATTTGCATTGTCACTTATTTGTTATCCATATACATTGCAAGAATCACGCCAACTATCTGAAATATTTAATTATTCTTTTCACAAGGCTTAATTAAGCGTTTAATTAATCATCTTTTTTATAATTTCTGATTTAATATTTAATTTTAAACTCTTATATTGCTCCGAATTAGCACACTTTGCTTTGAACACTGTTTAATTATGGAGCAGTTTTCTTGTAATAATTGTTGAATACAAGATGAAAAAGGGAGTTTAAAAACTAATTTTTTAAAAATAGCTTTTAAACTCCCTTTTCTTTAGATAGTTCAAACCGATAAGGTCATGGAACTGTATGGTTAAGATATTTTAGTCGGTACTCGTAACCCTCCTGGCAAATTAAATTTAAACAACCATAGCTTTGTTCAAGACGAAAAACATTATCTAGGGGCATTCCAAGTACGTGACATAAGATGACTCTGTTTACACCGGCGTGCCCAACTATTAAAATTATCTTTTCATTCGATTGAGCAAGGTTTTCAAAGATAGGGATCACTCTTTTATAGCAGTCAGAAAAGCTTTCCCCCTTGGGTGTACAATAATTTGCAATATCTTCACCGCGTTGTTTAAATTCCTCAGGATACATAGTTCTAATCTTAGCAAACGATTCTCCGTCCCAATTGCCCATATTCATTTCCCTTAGCCCCACGTGTGCTTTCGGAAGAATCTGATGGGCCATTGCAATGATATCTGCTGTTTGTCGCGATCTCCTTAAATCACTACAATATATGTTATCTAAGGGTACCTGACAAAAAAAATCTTTCAATAAGGCGGCCTGCTTCTCTCCATGAACACTTAAAGTAACATCCAAATGACCAATATAGCGTTTTTCTCCGCCTAGTCCGATATCGCCGTGCCTTACTAAGTAAATTAACTTCTTATCCATCTTTCTTTACGATCATCTCATTAACGTTCTGATCCAACTCTCTTTGAACTTTAATCAGCTCACCGAGGATGCTTACTGCTATTTCTTCTGGAGTTTCTGCCCCGATTTTTAGACCGATCGGAGAATACAATGTTTGTAACAGTTCGCTCGGAACTCCTTCCTCCTCCAATTCTGCGATCAAGGCTTTAACCCTTTTGCGACTACCGATCATGCCAATATATGATGCTGGTTGATTAATCACTTTCCTCAAACATACTTTGTCATAACGATGCCCCCTTGTAATAATTACCACAAACGTTTGCGGATTGATATCTATCCCATCTAAAGCTCGTTCAAAATCATTGCATATAATTGTATCAACGGTGCTAAATCGGGCAGAATTAGCAAAAAATGGACGATCATCGACGACCGTAATCTCATATCCAAGGATTTTGGCCATCGTTGCGAGGGGGAGTGCAATATGACCGCCACCTAAAATCAATAATTGTACGACGGTCGTTGGGGGTTCGAACAATAACCGAAAAGTTGCTTTCATGGTAGTTTCACATGGCTTTAGCCCCGAATCTAAACTTATTGACAACGGCTGACATTTTCTACGACCTGTTTTGGCACTTTCTATGGCAACTCTATTCAGTTCTTCTAAACCAAGATCACCTAAGACGTCTCCGGTATTATTGACGAAAAGCTTTCTACCAACAAACTGTTCCTCAGCCGCTTGAATCACAGTGACCAATATGGGGTTAGCATAGATCTCTAAACTGTTAAGATATTCTTTGTAAAGGTTGGTCTTTACCAAGGGACTTTGAGAACCCAAATAATCAATGAATAATCCCATAATCCCCCCACAAACCATTCCTTCCTCTTGGGCAAGGTCAGCGGTCATATTCAAATAATGGATCTTAGATCTGTGAGATGCTAAAACATTGAGGGCCTCCCGCCTAGCCTCAGCCTCACCACATCCGCCGCCGATGGTTCCAACCGTCGTTCCGTCAGCAAACACTAACATTTTAGCTCCAGGCTTACGGGGAGTTGATCCCAGCGCACTGGTTATTGTGATCAAAGCCGCCTCTTGTTTTTGGTCAAATGCTTTTTTTAGCCCAAGGTACACTTCTTTTTCCATTAGCACTGTCCCCCTAGATCAGCCTTCAAAAGATCATGTAAAGGCATCTTTATTCGTTGTTCTATTTTTGTCTGGATGCTTTCAGCATTACTCAACCGCTGCCTAATCTTAATGAAAACCTCTTGATCGTTCTTATGCTTCTCCAGAGGGCCTGCGAATCTGGCCTGAAGTGTGATAATCTGGTCAGATAGAACAAGTTTATCCGCCAAATAAACGATTTCTTTTTCTGTTAAGGATTGGTCAGGATTAAGGCATATATCCATATGCTCGGCTACAATAGTTGCTACCTCAGGGTAATTGACGAGCATTCTGGCTCCTGCTTGAGCACGATCAGGTTCACCTTTAGCCACATCATGTAACAGAGCGGCTGTCCGAATTAAGTCAAGCTTCAAATGACTACCACACCTGATTAAATAGTTCCCCAAGGTACAACCTAGCTGGGCAACCTGCTTGCAGTGATTAATCACCTTGACAGGAGTGTTGGCCCTTTTGATTATTTCATAACACTCCTCTTCTGAGGGTACTCGGATATCTCCGCAATATTCCAGCATTACTTGGTAATCCTCCCATGTATCCATGTCCAGCAAAATCCCCGGATCATCAACATCGACATCTAGGGCATCCTGTTCATGCTGTTCTAACATGGCCCTCATCCCGCCCGGTTTATTCCAAGTGAGCACTTCGTTGATATAATGGCTGGAAATTAAAGGTGGATGTCCTCTCCTGCCCTGATAGGAGGGATAGATAATTCCAAATGCTGTTGAAAAGAATGTTTTCTGAAGTGTTTCCAAGGTAGTCTTGTTAACGATCGGATTATCGACGGGTAAGAGAAAAAAGCCTAATACCTCGGAGGAGAGGCTTTTAACTCCAACGGTAACCGACGAAAACATTCCTTCGGTAAAATTGTTATTCACGATGCTCTGAACACCAAGTTTATCTATGACAGGAAACAATTCGTTCGCTCGATGCCCTACCACCACTCGGATATCCTTTATCCCTCTGTCCAGAAAACTGTGTACAGCTTGTTCCAATACAGTGCTCCCACCTAGCGGTAAAAGCGGCTTAAAACGTTTCATTCGAAAAGAGTATCCTGCGGCAACTATGATTGCTGCTAGTAAATCCTTGCCCTGTTTGTTCACTTTTTCAGCTAACACTATAGACACCCCCTCTCTTGTCATTAATCTGTCGTTTTGCTGTACTTTTTCTGGATCTTACTTCAGAGCTTGATACAATTATAAAGAACACTCTCAAGCTTCCGTTACGCCTTGCATCACTTACTACAGGGATTTCATCGATTGCCTTTTGAACACTTCTTTTCGTCTCCCAAGTAACAGGTCCCTTTAACTGAACATCAAGCTGTAAATGGATTTCTTTTTCTTGCATACCATCTGTTATGGTTACTTCAAAATCAAGAACATTGTCGAGTTTAAACAGAACCTCATCGAAGTCGGCCATAGTAAGGTAATCGGCCTGCGTCAGATAGACCCGGTCTCTGGACTTTATGAGTTCCAGTCTCTTCAAAACCGTGCTGCAGTGACATGTGCCCGGGATGAACCTAGACATGTCACCTGTGCGATACCGAATTAAAGGCATCGCAGATCTGGTCAACGTCGTAAATA
>JAUZPJ010000252.1 GCA_030706025.1 Bacillota bacterium
CATATGATGCTGTGCGGGTTTCCGCCAAACTGACTGTGCCAAAAGCTCTAAGACATCCTGATCAGTGCTTCCATTTCGTAAGGCCTCGCGTAAGTCCACCTCGTTTTTACTATGGAGGCAGGCTCTTAATTTTCCATCCGCGGTCAGACGCACACGATTGCAGGTATCGCAAAAATGACGACTCAATGCGCTGATAAACCCAATGCTTCCCTTAAATCCAGTTGGTCGGAAGTACTCCGCGGGACCACCACCTGGTATTTCATGAGTCGGGATATAATCTTTGATTCCTAAGAGCTCTTTCATTTCTGCGATTGGAACGAAGTCGGTGCGCTGCTCTGAACTAATTCCTATCGGCATTAACTCGATGAAACGGACATGAAGCGGATATTGCTTGGCCAGGGTTAAAAAAGTAGGCAGCTCTTCGGTATTAACTCCTCGAACAACCACAACATTAAGTTTAACCGGCTTTAGGCCAGCCTCTAGCGAACGGAAGATTCCTTGAATTACTTTTGATACATCTCCAGAACGAGTTATATCATGAAAACGATTGGGATCCATAGTATCAAGACTGATGTTAACACGATGAACACCTGCAGCTTTTAAGTCAAAGGCCATTTCCGGCAGTAACATACCATTCGTGGTAAGCATTAAATCCTCAACCCCTGGTAATTGGGCAGCCTCATGCAAGAAGTCTAGGATCCCCTTGCGAACCAAGGGCTCGCCCCCAGTAATACGAAAACGATGGAATCCTAATTGCGTACTGATCTTCATTAGCCGCAATATTTCTTCAAAGGAAAGAATCGATGAATGAGGCATCCACTGGACACCATCTGCTGGCATGCAATACGTACACCGGAGATTACAACGATCAGTTACTGAGATTCTAAGATAGCTTATGTCCCTTTGGAATTGGTCCTGCATGCTAATACCTCTTTTCCGGATAAAATGAAATAAAAAAACCACGGTCTGTAACAACCGGGGAAATAAATTCCACCTGTCGACAGACTCCTTTCCAACAGGAGATATTACAGTTTCCCATAATACCCGAGTGCTTTTCAGCACTTGTCTGGTCCCCATGGTTTTTACTTTAGGAGATCCAGCTTCAGAGCGAAGACAATTTATTAAACTCTATAAGGTAATTCGCGATCAGAATGAAAAGTTCCTTTATGTTAATTAAATACATTTTGCCTTTTATTCTAAAAATGATTCAGGTTTCTTCAGAAATATTGTAAACTAGTAGATAGGAAATGCTCTAAGGAGGTTCATATGCCAAAAGACACAGTTACCCATTTTATTCTTAAAGCAACGGGACCACTGCTCGAACGGGTTGAAGACCACGTGGTTCAAGAAGTCCCATTAACAATCCACTACAACCGCGAAGAAATTGCAACACTATTGTGCTCCCCTTCCCAAACGGAGGAGCTCGTCTATGGTTTTTTAGTTAATGAAGGTTTTATCCGTCTTCCAGAAGACGTGTACGAATTTCGCCATGATCCCATAGATCACTTAGTTTGGGTTGAAGGAAAGCCGTGTGTTCTACAAAAAGAGCTCATGAGCAAACGATTTGTATCCGCCTGCTGTGGTAAAAGCAGAGCCTCATTTTGTTTTGCTAATGATGTCCTTATGGTAAAGCCCGTCACCTCTACCCATAGTATCCCACTCCAAGAAGCCTATGCCTATGGAGATTTTTTGCAGTCCCATCTGCCATTGTTTCAATCTACTGGGGGAGTTCACAGTGGAGGAGTCGGTTATGAAGGCAAAGTACTCCTAACTAGCTATGATATTGGCAGACACAATGTCTTCGATAAACTCAGCGGCAGCGCCTTTCACTCTGGATTGTCCTTGGAAAACCATGTGATTTTTTTCAGTGGCAGAGTTTCATCAGAAATTCTTCTTAAGGTTGCAAAAATGAAAGTTTCGATCGTCATTGCCCGTGGGGCGCCAACGGATCTCGCCCTTTCCCAGGCAGCCGCATTAAACATTACCGTTGTTGGATTTGCGAGGGAACAACGTCTTAATATCTATACCTGCCCAGAACGCATCATCGTCTGAGAATCTTTGACCACTCTTCTGGCGTATTTACGTTGCAGAAGATGGTGGACAAATCTGAAAAAGCTTGAAGTTCCGATTCTTCTACGAACCGAACGGAACAAGTTGGATAGAAATCGATAATCTTGAGGCGACCCGCGTCAAGATTATTTTTAATTGAGGGAAGGCAACGCTTATGGTAAAAGGCATGTAACGGATGTAGGCCGGAATGAAGCCGTGGAACAACGATATCATACTCCGGAGTCCACTCTGCCAGAAAACGGACAAGGTCTTCTCTTAAAAAGGGCATGTCACAAGCAACAAAAAAAACAACATCATACGTTGCGGCTTTTAAACCCTGATAAAGCCCTTCTAAAGGACCTCGGTCGTAACTTTCGTCTTGAAAGACTGGGACTCCGTAACGCTCATAAAGTTCTGGATTGTTGCTGCTAATAAGCACTTCAGAAAATACTGCTTTTAAGACCTCCAAACTCCGTTCTACTAAAGGTTGGCCTCCCAATTCGAGGAAGGCCTTATTTCTTTTCATCCGTGAGCTTTTGCCGCCGGCTAGCAAAATCCCACAGGCATTCAACTTTGGAAGTGGTTTTCTAACATCCAGTATTGGCCTATTAATTATGGAAGACCCCCTCACAAGCACAATTTCCAAACATGGTATTGTTTCTTTCAAATGTATCATATCAAACTTTTACTGTCACGCAAGAAATTCATTACCGGTCTAGCAGGCTTCAAATGGTTCAATAATTAACAATAAGAGGAATCAGTGGCAGGCGCCTATAAGAACAGGCGAAAGGAGGATGGCCCGTTGCAGATTGTAGTCAATGGTCAAGCACAGGAAATACCCTTAGAAAGTACACTATTCCAGTTGCTTCAAGACAATGGCGTGTCTCTTGATGCGGCGGTCGTGGAGCTTAATGGTAAGATTCTCAAACAAGAGCAATGGCAGAGTACTGTTTTACAACCTGACGACCGTTTGGAAATCTTAGTATTTATGGGAGGCGGCTGATGCCCGCTTTATGGCTTGTAATATCCGAGAAAGGAATGCGGTATCACAATGAATTATCTTATAGCTGAACTGGCCAAAATGTTGAAGCCGGAACAATTAGCCAAAGTGCAGCAAACTCCCGTCGGAATCGCCGGTTTAGGAGGCTTGGGCTCAAATATTGCTTGGCACTTAGTACGCAGTGGGTTCTCTCGCCTTGTCTTGGCCGATTTCGACCGTGTGGAGGCGAGCAACCTAAATCGCCAAGTCTATTTTATCGATCAATTAGGGCTCTTGAAAACTGAGGCACTCTCTGAGAATCTATTAAGGATCAACACTGACTTAAACCTGGAATTATGGCCAGTTCAAGTTACGCAAGCCAATGTCCATCAAATATTTGACCAATGTCCTGTGTGGGTAGAGGCGTTTGACCAGACCTCTTCCAAGAAAATGTTTGTCGAAGAAGGTTTATTTGCTGGGAAGAAAGTCATCGGTGCATCTGGGCTGGCTGGCTGGGGAGATACAGATACAATCTATACTAAGCATTGGAGTTCTGGGTTGACTGTCGTAGGTGATTTTTGCACAACCATTGCGGAAACCCAACCACCACTCTCTCCCCGCGTCGGCGTTGTAGCTGCAAAACAGGCTAATTTAGTATTGTCATGGGTACTGAATGGAGGAACTCAACGATGAATGGACTGCCCAAGCAGAAAAAACGTTCCCTTCCCAACGGAATTTATGCCCTCACTTCCGAACCCCACTCTCTAGGCCGCAACAATATAGAGGTGGCCAATGAGATCTTAGCCTGCGGCGTACCAATTCTTCAGTATCGAGAGAAATCAAAAAAGGTTAGGAAAATGTACGAGGAGTGTCTTGCGCTGCGAGCCTTGACCCAACAATATGGTGCATTATTTATAATTAACGACCATTTAGATCTGGCTATGGCAGTGGGGGCTGATGGGGTGCATATTGGGCAGGATGATTTGCCGTTATCGAAGGTGCGCGAATTAGTTGGCCCCGATCTCATAATCGGAGTTTCTACACATTCACCTGATCAAGCACAGGCCGCTGTATCTGAGGGCGCTGATTATATCGGTGTGGGACCGTTGTTTACCACCAAAACCAAAGTTGATGTATGTGACCCGGTGGGATTAAACTATTTAGATTTCGTTGTCAATAATATAGACATTCCCTTTGTCGCGATCGGGGGGATTAAGGAACACAATCTCGCTGAAGTGATAAATTTAGGAGCTCGAACGGTAGCCTTAGTTACAGAAATTGTTGGCAGTTCAGATATTCGTGGAAAAATTAAGCGGTTACAGCACATCATGGATACTCAAACCTTTACTAGCCCCAAGGCCTAGTGAAGAGCATCCTCCTTACTTAACTTATGGATCTGAAACTTATTCTACTAACTATATCAAGTAAAGGGGTACCCTCTGGTACCCCTTACTTATACCC
>JAUZPJ010000253.1 GCA_030706025.1 Bacillota bacterium
GGTTTCATCGGACAAATTGGAAGAAGGGCAAAATCCAGCTAAATGGAATCGGTTATCATGGGCCATAATCCTTGGTGGACTCGCCCTTACCTTAATGTTCTTGGGAGGGTTAAAGCCTTTACAGACGGCGGCAACGGCTGGCTCCTTACCAACGATGATCATTATGGTTATCATTTTTATAGGTTTTCTCAAAACCGCAGGGAAATCCTGGGGTGAAAAATCTGAAGGGCCGTCAGCAGGTGTCGATGTTTTAAAGAATAAAAATGATATTTCAATTTGATAAAAACTAGGAGGAATTAATAATGAGTGATTTCAATAAGTTAGCAGATACGGTTTTCAGAGGAGATTTTTTCGGTGCGGAGCAAATCACCAAAGAGCTTATCGAAAAAGGTATCGATCCCTTAGCAATTATCAACCAAGGATTAATTGCAGGTATGGATATCGTTGCACCTAAGTTTAAAGCCGGGGAAATGTTCGTACCGGAAGTTATGATGGCTGCTCGAGCTATGGCTACAGGAATGGAATTAGTTAAACCTTTAATTAAGGATACAGATGTTCCCTCTAAAGGGACAGTCATCATTGGAACGGTCGCCGGAGATCTTCATGATATCGGCAAAAACTTAGTTGCTATGATCCTGGAAAGCGGTGGGTTCAAAGTCATCGATTTGGGTGTCGATGTTTCCGTCGAAGCATTTGTGGAAGCAGCGAAGAAACACAATCCACAAGTCATTGGAATGTCCGCCCTGTTAACGACAACCATGCTTGCTATGAAAGATACCATTGATGCCTTAACAGAAGCAGGTTTGCGCAAGAACTTAAAAGTTATCGTCGGCGGAGCGCCTTTATCTGTTGAATTTTCAGCCCAGATTGGTGCAGACGATTATGCCTCAGATGCTATGGCCGCCAAGGAACTATGCGAGAAGCTTCTTGGTTAATCTACTTGAGTTCGGTTCAGGCAGTATAGCTGCCTGAACCCTTACCTTAATTTTATGGCCAAAAGAAATAGAACAACTATAGAAAGTGGGTTAAATAAGATGTTAATCATAGGAGAACTTATCAATACGAGCCGAAAAGCAATCAAAGAAGCAGTCCAAAACAGAGATGCAGAGTATATTAAACAAGTGGCTAGAGAACAGTTGGAAGCTGGAGCAAATTATATTGACGTCAACTGCGGAACGATGGTGAATAATGAGGCCGAGGTCATGGAATGGCTGGTTAATACTGTGCAGGAAGCCGTTGAGGCACCCCTCAGTATTGATAGCCCAGATCCCAAAGTCATTGAGGCCGGTTTAAAACTTGTTAAATATGGCCAACCCATGATTAATTCCATCTCGGATGAAAAGGAACGTTTTAACAGCGTCTTACCATTAGCCGTTAAATACAATGCTAAAATTGTTGCATTATGCATGGATGATACAGGAATGCCGGAAACTGGCGAGGATCGGGTACGTGTTGCAAAAAGCCTTTATCAAAAACTGACTGAAGCTGGCGTTCCGGAAGGAAATATCTACTTTGACCCGTTGGTTAAGCCGATTAGTGCGGTAGAAAAAGCGGGTGTCGAAGTATTAGAATCCATAAAATATATTAAAACATTATACCCTAATGTCCATTTTACCTGTGGTCTCAGCAACGTTTCCTATGGACTACCAAACCGTAAGGTATTAAACAGGCTATTCGTTGTGCAGACCATGACGATGGGGATGGATGGTTATATACTTAACCCAAATGATAAAGAGATGATGGGAGTTATTTACGCTTCGCAGGCCTTATTAGGCCAGGACTCCTACTGTATGAATTATTTAGTTGCTCATCGTAAAGGCTTATACGAAGTTTAATAAGTAAGTTCTTAAGCAAATTCATTTGCGGCGGAAAGGGAACGTGTGGCAAGTGTGAAGTTAACAAAGTTGAGGGACAGCTAAAGGGAAACACTTGCCGAGGGGGGCGGTACATTTGATCCTAGGGATCGATACTGGTGGAACTTATACGGATGGTGTGCTCCTGGATTCTAGTCAAAAGGTCATTGCCAAGGCTAAAGCCTTAACCACTCATGAGGATTTGGTCATTGGTATTCGTAATTGCCTTAAGAATTTCCCTAAGAGTGATTTGCAGCAGGTCAATCTCGTTTCGTTATCGACGACGTTAGCGACGAATGCTGTGGTGGAAGGCCGCGGATGTGAAGTCGGATTGCTTTTAATAGGTAATGAGCCGACGGATATTCTGCCCACGAAGAACTTTGCAGTGTTACAAGGCGGACACGATATCTCCGGAAACCCCCTAGCCAATCTAGACATCCAGGAAATCCGCCAAACGCTCATGAACTTTCAGGGAAAGGTCGATGCTATGGCGGTTTCAGGCTATTTAAGCGTTAGAAACCCTGAGCACGAACTTCAGATACGCGATATGGTGCATGAAATCTTAGGTGTTCCGGTTGTTTGTGCTCACGAGCTTACTTCTTCCTTGGGCTTTCACGAACGCACGGTTACGGCTGTCTTAAATGCCAAACTAATCCCTGTCATCAAAGAATTAATGGCTTCGGTGAAGACCGTCTTAAGGGAGTTTGAGATACAAGCCAGGTTGATGATCGTTAAAGGCGACGGCACCTTAATGACGGAGGAAGGAGCTGTAGATAAACCTATTGAGACGATTCTGTCAGGTCCTGCTGCCAGTATTGTCGGTGCTACTTCATTAACAGGCGTGGATAAGGCGATTGTTCTGGATATGGGCGGCACAACCACCGATATCGCCGTTTTAAAAGACGGCGTACCTCGTGTAAACCCTGAAGGGGCTACGGTTGGAGGGTGGTTAACTCGGGTGCGAGCGGCAGATATCTATACCTACGGTCTGGGCGGGGACAGCTATATTCAGGTAAGTAAAAAAGGTGAATTGGTTGTCGGTCCCCAGCGGGTGTGGCCTTTAGCGATTGCAGCGGATAAGTACCCGAACCTCACCCAGGAGTTAGAGGATCAGCTGGAAATCACTTGGACGGTTCCTTTTGCCCAGCCTACCGACTGTTATGTCTTTTTAAGAGATAAATCTCCGCTAACCTTAAATGAGGTCGAATTGTCAGCCTTGAAGAACTTAAAATCCGAATCCCACACCCATTTAGCCTTGGCAAAACAGCTAGGGCTAGAGCCGCATTTTTTAAACCTGCAACGTCTTGTGGAGTTTGGTATGTTGGCTAAGGCTTCGGTTACACCGACGGATCTTCTCCATGTCCAAGGATCCTATACTCCGGGGAACGTGACCGCTTCTATGCTGGGGATAGAAATGATGGCTCGCAGAAAGGGCCTGTCTTACGATGAGTTTACGAAACTTGCCTTGGATAAGGTTACAGATAACCTTAGTCTATCCTTAATAGACAGTATGTTGAATTACGAAGATAAGTCTACCGCTGCCGGAAATAGTCTGAAGAGTCGTATTATTCTAGATGCAATAGTTGCTCCCTCCACCGAAAAACCATTAAATCTCTCAGTACAAGTAAACTTTCCGTTGATTGCCATAGGTGCACCGGTGAAGGATTATTTACCAAAGGTGGCGGAAAAGTTACAGTGTGAGTTGATTATTCCCGAACACTCCGAGGTGGCAAATGCTGTCGGGGCCGCCACGGGTAAGGTAGTTGAGATTCTTGAGGCCTTAATTCGCCCCGCCCCCGAAGGTGGCTTTATCCTGCATAGTCCTTGGGAGCGTAAGGTATTTGAAGATTTGACGGAAGCAAAAAAATATGCCCGAACTCAATTCGAGCAAGCGGTAATTCGTTCCGCTGAGCAGAACGGTACTGCGAATTACGAAGTGACGGTTAATTTTGAAGATAAGTATTTAAACACTTTGTACTTAGACACCAAAGTTCAAGCAGCGATGATCGGCCGCCCGAAGTGGTTTTGTGCCGGTTAGGGCAAGGAGGAGCTTAAGTATGGAACCAGTTGTGCTAGATAACATTTCCTTTAATCTAGATCAAGAAAGCCTTATGAAAGAGATGCGTATTAAAAATTCGTATATCGCCAAGTTTAAAGGATTAATGGAAGAGGCTCTCGCCATCGCTAAACCCAAGGCTATCTATAAAAAGGCTGTTCCGGAATCGATGGGTGACAGTTCTATAGTGATTGATGGGGTTACGTTAAATAGCCGTGTTGTTACTGTTAATTTGCAAGGAATCAGCGAGTTCTTCCCGGCAGTTGCTACATGCGGTAAGGAGCTTGAGGAATGGGCCAACTCGTTTGATGATATGCTTTTAAACTTTTGGGCCAACGTCATAAGTGAAAAGGCCATGCGTTCAGCAATAGAGGCCCTGGACGTTCATTTAAAAGAAAATTTTAAGCTGGACTCTGTTGCAAAAATGAATCCCGGTTCTGTTGTCGATTGGTCCATCCAGGAACAGCGCAAGCTGTTTACAATTATCGGTAATGTCGAAGAACTAATCGGTGTCAGACTGACGAAAAGTTCTTTAATGTTGCCTATGAAAAC
>JAUZPJ010000254.1 GCA_030706025.1 Bacillota bacterium
ATCATGACGGATGTTAAAACCGCAAATATTACCTATCTCGAACCTTTGTTACCAGATTCGATAGAGAGGATTCTCAGCAAAGAACGACCGGATGCGCTGCTGCCTACATTAGGAGGTCAAACAGGTCTTAATCTAGCGATGGAATTAGAGAGAACTGGGGTCTTGAAGCGTTATAACGTGGATCTCATCGGCTGTAATGCGGAAACAATTTATAAAGCAGAAGATCGCGAGGCTTTTAAGGAGACGATGCTCTCCTTAGGGGAACCCGTGGCAGAAAGTGTGATTGTTACGACCCTGGAAGAAGGGGAAGATTTCGCGCGTAAACAGGGGTTTCCGTTAATTGTCCGGCCTGCCTATACCCTTGGGGGGACCGGCGGAGGAATTGTCAAAAACTCCAAACACTTAGAAGAAGTGTTACAAAGAGGTCTGCAGTCTAGTCCAATCAGTCAATGCCTCATGGAAAGAAGCGTGGCTGGGTGGAAGGAAATTGAATATGAAGTTATGCGCGATGACGCGGATAACTGTATTACAATTTGTAATATGGAAAATATCGATCCCGTAGGAATTCATACTGGGGATAGTATCGTAGTGGCACCGTCCCAAACCTTAACGGACGTTGAGTATCAGATGCTGAGGGCGTCATCTTTGAAGATTATTCGTGCCTTGGGGGTTAATGGCGGGTGTAATGTTCAATTTGCCTTGAATCCGATAAGCAGAGAATATGTAGTAATTGAAGTCAATCCTCGAGTCAGCCGTTCTAGTGCCCTTGCATCAAAAGCTACCGGTTATCCTATCGCAAAAATGGCGGCGCTGCTGTCCGTTGGATTTACCCTACCAGAATTGACAAATCCCGTTACGGGGAATACCAGTGCCTGTTTTGAACCTGCTCTGGATTATGTTGTGGTTAAGTTTCCCCGGTGGCCTTTTGATAAGTTCCCCGCAGCAGATCATCGTCTCGGTACGCAAATGAAAGCGACCGGAGAGGTAATGGCCATGGAGCGAACCTTAGAAGCCGCCCTGTTGAAAGCGACGCGTTCTCTGGAAATCGGTAGTGTAGGGCTGAGAATCGCGGACTCTGGGCGCTGGACAGAGATGGAGATAGAAGATAAGTTAGTCAGAACAGATCATGAACGTTTTTTCGCGATCGCTGAAGCATTTAGAAGAGATTGGACGATTCTTGAGGTTCAAATGCTGACTCAAATTGATCCGTTCTATTTGTCTAAAATAAAAGGGCTTGTTTCTCTTGAACAACGATTACAAAGGGAAGAATTAAGCAGTGAGTTGCTGCGTTTTGCAAAGGCCCAAGGATTTTCTGACTTAGCGGTTGCGAAGCTTACTGGCCGCTCCGAAGAAACGGTTCGATCCATGCGTCTGGCAGTCGGAATGATACCGGTTTATAAAACCGTAGATACATGTGCAGCTGAGTTTAAATCAGCAACCCCTTATTATTATTCCAGTTATGAAGAAGAGGATGAAGTTTCAGTCAACACTGGCTCGAAAGTCGTTGTCTTAGGTTCAGGACCTATTCGAATCGGACAGGGAATTGAGTTTGATTATTGCTCCGTTCACGCTCTTACCGCCTTGCAAGAGGCTGGTGTAGAGGCTATTATGATTAACAATAATCCAGAAACAGTTTCAACAGATTTTGATACCGCAGATAAACTGTATTTTGAGCCTCTTACTGTCGAAGATGTAATGCATGTTTTGAATAAGGAACAAGCTGATGGGGTGTTCGTTCAATTCGGGGGACAAACCGCTATTAATTTAGCCGGTCGGCTGAACCGTGCCGGAATTCGCGTTTTTGGAACACCTGTCGATGCAATCGATATGGCAGAAGATCGGGAACGTTTTGCTGAGCTCTTAAGTCGTTTGGGAATTCCCCAATCGGAGGGACGAAGCGTTACCTCAATTAATCAGGCTAAGGGAATTTCAGAGGAACTGGAATTTCCAGTGATTGTCCGTCCTTCTTATGTTATCGGGGGACGAGCCATGCAAGTAGTGGACAATCTTGGAGAACTAGAAGACTATTTAAAACGAGCTATTCACCTTTCTCCCGAACATCCGATTTTGGTGGATCGCTATCTAGACGGTAAAGAAGTTGAAGTAGATGCAGTTTCAGACGGTGAGACTACTGTCATCGCGGGTATTATGGAGCATATTGAACGTGCAGGGGTTCACTCGGGAGATAGTTCTGCAGTGTATCCTCCTCAGAGTTTAACGCCAGCTGAAATTGAACAAATTGAGGATTTCACCTGTCGTCTAGCAGAAGGAATTGGTATCCAAGGACTAATCAATATTCAATTTGTTGTAGTACGTGGCAAGGTGTATGTGTTGGAGGTAAACCCTAGGGCAAGCCGTACTGTCCCGATTCTTTCCAAAGTAACGGGAATTCCCTTAGTTAATTTGGCGGTTCAGGTTGGTTTGGGTAAAACGTTGAAGGACATGGGCTATAAACATGGTTTAGCTCCCGAGGTGCCGTTTGTTGTGGTCAAGGCTCCGGTCTTTTCCTTTGAAAAGTTGACCAAAGTAGAAACATCGCTGGGACCTGAAATGAAGTCTACAGGTGAAGTTTTAGGGATGGACCTCCAATTTGGGCATGCTCTTGCGAAGGCCTTTGCGGCCTCGCGTATTCCTCTGCCCAACGATGGCAATATCTTGGTCTCGGTGGCAGAAAAGGATCGTCCAGAGGCCATAACACTAGCGCGACAACTCGCTCAGTTGGGGTTTGGGGTCAAAGGGACAGGGGATACAGCTAAAGCCTTAGCCTTGTGCGGGGTCGAGGCTGAAGTCGTGAGTGAGTCTAGTGAGGCTCTTCAAGAAGCCGTTCGGCAACGGGAATTTTCCTTTATCCTCAGTACACCCACTAAAGGTAAAACACCAGCACACACAGGTTATCTGTTACGGAGGTTGGCCGCCGAACATGGCGTTCCTTGCTTTACCTCTATGGATACGGCGAAAGCGGTTGTCCGGGCGTTGCAAGAGATACGGAGTAATACCAGTCCACAAGTGTTCTCGTTACAGGAGTATTTGGAGTTATAGGGAGGAAGTTTCTAAGCACGTTCGCAATCGCTGCATTGCTATTCGCTTGACGATAGGGCTAAAACGCGGAACCTCTGGGTTTGTCTGGATGTGAACCTTCGCGTTTCTTCACGCCCTATCGTCTGCGCTCATTGACGCAATTCCGCTGAAGTGACTCACTAAGCTAAGAAACTTCCTCTGGCTTTGGGGTCGACGAGGGGTTGGAACGAAGGTGGAGAAGCGTTGTTTGCGTCTTCGACGCAAAGGCACTTGGTGCCCAGGTGCAGGAAAGGGAGGGTTATCCTTTTTTCTAGGAATTTCCTCTGGCTTTGAGGTCGACTAGGGATTAGAACGGATGCTGGGGACGTTGTTTACGTCTTCGACGCAAAGGCACTAGGTGCTTGGATGCAGAAAGGGATTCTTAGACTTAAAATGCAGGTTAAGCAAGATGCACGAAAAAAGGCTCCCACTTGGACGATTCGCCAAGCTGGGGCCTTTTCTATATAGTGATTACTAATGAAGTTTTGTCCCACATTGTGGGCAATATGCAGTTCCGGTATTGGCCCTTCCACAGGAAGGACAAAAGTTTGGGTTATCTTCAGGAAGCTGATTCATAGGTTCTGGCTGATTATGCTTTTGGAGGTTAATTTTTGGTTCTTCGGACTTTAAAGGTGGAACTTCCGGGAGGGGATGTTCAGGGGTTGGTAGGGTTGTTCTTAGTGGGTCAGGGGTTGGGGAGTTAGCGGGGTTGGCTTGTGCTTCGGGAAAAGGTACGGTAGAATAGGGAGGGGGAGTATCTATTTCGCTTCGAACTATATTTTTGTTAAGCTCATCTTCTTCTAGCGATAGCACCCAGACGATCGCTAAGATGGCGATAAAGGGACTGACAACAAGGGTGGCTAATCCGGCAATTCCTGGGGAGATTCGGTTGAGGACTTGAAATGCGATTTCAATTAAAATAACTGTTCCGATGTAACCCCAAAGGGCGCCCGTGTTTTTACGGAAAAATCTCCAACTTCCGCTTAGCGCGGTGCGAAAACGATCATTGGGATGAGCTAAAAGATAGATGGCTGAAGTAGAAAGCCATGGTAAAGCAAAGATCGTGATACCTACTATCATGAGGCCATAAACGATAAAGAATGATATTAAAGCGCCTTGGGAAGATCTTAAAGTGACGGCTCCTATGAGCCCGATGGTTAGAAGGATCAACTGGATTATAAGGAGAAAACCCTGCCAGCTGAGAAAGCGCAAAAAACCTGCGAAACGAAAATCCTTAAAAGTGGTTTTTTCATGATAAGATTTAGCGGTTAAGTTAAAAAGACCCGTATAAAAAGCAGATCCGATTAACCAAACCACAATAATGATCAATATAAGTGTTCCGGCGATGGTTCCAATTGAGGATAGAAGCGAGGAGAAATTCCCCATGGCCCCGTTGAAG
>JAUZPJ010000255.1 GCA_030706025.1 Bacillota bacterium
AAAGATGACTCTTGGACAGTTCATGAGCATGCTTCAAACTCTTTGAGCATTCTTCGTGACCGGCATAGTTCTCGAGCTCCGTCAGTGTGTTTATGACCGCACTTTCAAGATCCTGACCTTCTATAATGATTTCTTTTCATACAGCATTCTCACTCCTCATTGTAAAATCCATAAATTTGAATTCCTACTTCTTTCACACTTAATGATTGAATAACTCAATAGTAACCTGTCGGACAGAAAAAAATGTTAATAGTTCCTCTGATCAATGACTAGAACACCATAAAAAGCCGTAGCCGCTACCTCTTATCAAAGTAACGGCCCCATCCAATACATACTACAGGATATTAATTTACTCTTGACGATTTTTATTTCGTCGTTCAAAATCTGCATCAATCTCCGCTTTCCAACTAGCAGCAACCGGTCTGTTTGCCCGAATTTCGCTGACGACATGGCTGACAGCTTCGTAATTCAACCTCGTACCCTCTCCATCCGCGTGATAGTTCGCAGCTCTGTCAGCACTGATCCCAACCTTTGCAGCCGTAGCTATAGCATCAATATTCGCTCCCAAAAAAATGATTTCCCAACCGTATTTTTCTTTCTGCCGTTCAATCATTTGCTTGATCGAGGCAGGTGTGTACTCACGACTGGCATTTTCCATACCATCGGTTGTGATCACCAACACCACCTTATCCGCTCGTTGTTCCTTGCTGGTATGCTGCTGCACGTTGCTAATCTTATGAATGGTCTTTCCGATAGCATCCAACAGAGCAGTGCAGCCGCCAACATAGTATTCTTTCTCAGTAATCGGTCGGATACCCTTGATGTTGATTCTATCATGTAGAAGTTCGTAGTTGTCATCAAACAGCACCGTAGTGAAAATGGCATCACCGGGCTCTTTCTGCTGTTTACTGAGCATGGCATTGAAACCACCGATGGTGTCGCTCTCCAACCCTGACATGGAACCGCTCTTATCCAGGATAAATACCAATTCAGTTATGTTCGTTTTCATTTTGTTATCCCCTTTTCCTCTTTGATGGTTAAAGGATAACAAAGATGGTCGGCTAATAGGTCGCTTTCAAAACGACAATTAGCCTCCAAGCAGAATTTGGTCGAAAGCAAACAGGGCTTCGTTTACCTCGAAGATGTTGTAATTGCCTTCTTCGATGAAGTACTCAATGATGAGATCAAACTTGTTACTGCGCGACAATGTGTATCCTGCTTTACGCAGTAGATCATGGGTTTCGTCCATATTCAGCTCAAGGGCGATGGCAAACGCTATGGCTGTAACCCTGCTGGGATTATAACCTTTTCCGCTGCGGATTTTGGAAAACAGCTTACGGTCGATATTGGCCCGCTTATAGGTTTCGACCTCGGTCATACCCTTTTCCTTAATGAGCCGCAGCAGCATTTGAGGAAAAGACTCCTCCAATTGTTCTAGCACATCCTCTAACCGCCTTTTCCTTTGCGGCTGGGCTGGAGCGTCGGGGCAAGAACCACTTGGCAGGGGAATCGTCTGTGATTCCTCAAGTTGCTGATATTCATAAGATTCGATAACTCTGTTTCTTGCAGGATGAAGGTGTTCTTCAACGTAGTTATCGTCAATGTATCGTTCTATGGCCGAAAAAAGCTTAGCGCTCAGCATAAAGGCGTTCTTATCATAAACAACCAAATATACGTTCATCTCATGGTTTAAGAGGAATTCACTGATTGCCGAAATGGCAATCTTCAGCGCCTGGTCTTTCGGGTACCCATAGATCCCGGAAGAGATCAGGGGAAAGGCGATGGATTCACACCCCTGCTGCAAAGCCAATGTCAGCGAGTTGGTATAGCAATTATGTAACAGCTGCGCCTCACCAAAATTACCACCACGCCAAATCGGTCCGAC
Source organism: Bacillota bacterium (assembly GCA_030706025.1). Classification (GTDB taxonomy): domain Bacteria; phylum Bacillota; class Desulfitobacteriia; order Desulfitobacteriales; family Desulfitobacteriaceae; genus Desulfosporosinus. The sequence continues at coordinate 1,886 of JAUZPJ010000255.1, forward strand.
GGTATGGATAATGTGCCGGGCAGGAAGGCTATAGGCACTTGTCATAACCGCCTTGCCAACTTGGCACGTTCCGATGCTGTCGCATTCCGCTTGCAGCTTTTCAGCCCCGGCGGCGGAGAAAATAGCTCCACATACTCCACCACCCATTTTTAGAGCAGTATTTGCGGCGTTGACAATTGCGTCAACGGATATTTTAGTTATATCGTTACGGATTATTTCCAGTGGCATAAGTAGGTATTCTCCTTTCAAAGGATTACTTGGAATCACATGCTTCTAACGCTACTTTTAGCTTGTCAAATGTGTCATTAAATCAAAGCTTTTAGAATTGACCCCTTTCGCTTGTGCGAATGCCTTGAGATCCTGTATAGAATCTTGTTCTGGTGGTTCCACTTATCGTAATGCAAAAACAATACCTTTGTTGAAATTCAATCTTAATTAAAATATCACTATAGCAACTATATTCCAAATTGACAGCGAAACTTGACGAAATATATTAAGGACAAAAAATATCCAACGGAGCAGGCCACCGCGTGGGAACGTGTGGCCTGCCAATGGGTTCGTACTGCGTTGATTTTTATGTTAATTGCCTTTGCTTCTGTCAACTAAACCAAAATTAAGAACACCATCTACGTTCGTAAATCCAAAATCTAAAAAAGGAAGACCCAATTTTTTAGACATTTCGAGGCATTTCACCTCTGCCTCCTCTTCTGTGAATCGTTCAGCGATTAATAGCTCTCCCCCATCCAACGTTTCTACGACCGACATATCTCCGAACATATCTCTTACCATCGTTACTCCAATTTCACCATCCCACTCTTCTTTTATAACGAGCCAGCATCTTTCTCCCTCTTCTCCCGTGATGTCAAAGACAACGTTCTTACCTTCTAGACTAATTTTCATTTCAATCGCTCCTTCTTATTTCTCTGAGTATTGTCTTAACTTTAGTTAAACCGTTATTACTCGCCCTTTCATATATAAAGGTCCATTCCTTACTTTTCCTTCGTGTAATTTTCATGGAATTAGGCTGCAGAATGATTTTCGACCTGTCGGATCTCCAGGATGACCCCTTCTTCAATCACAGCTGCGCTTAAGAAACCACCGTAAATACAACCGGTATCGATCCCAATTCTGTTTTGGTGCCTAAACGGCTTCCAAGCACCGGTAATCATTCGAGTCGGGGTATGGCCAAAGATCACGGGCTTCTTCTCACTGACCGGATTCAGGAAGAATTCTTCCCGCAGCCAAAGTAAATCCGAAGCCTTCTGTTGAGATAAATGAATGCCCTGTCGAATTCCGCCATGCACATAGACGAAATGATCATCCTCAAAGTAGCAAGGTAACCCCTGAAGAAAACCTTCATAGTTTGCAAGATCGTCGCCATGCTTTTGGAAGTCAGCCAACGTGGAATCGCCACCGTTCCAACGCCAATGCGAACGATAGTTTGGATTGTGTAAGTAGTCCAAGGCCATTTGTTCATGGTTGCCCCGCAATAAAACGACGTGATGATCTCCGAATTCTTTTTGTAAATTACTCACTTTCTGCAGGGTCAGATAACTGTTGGGCCCCCGATCGATATAATCACCGAGCATGATCAGACGATCGATGCTCAAATCCGGGTTAATGACCTCCAGAATTTTTTGGAACTGCTCGAAGCAGCCATGGATATCACCGATGACAAAAGTTTTCATGGTCCTATCTCCCTTTCAAAGTGTGTTTCTTTATGTACTAAGAATAGCTCGTTTGGCGGGAGAGAAACATGCAGCTGGACTTCATATTTGAACTGCCAAGATTAAACGATATACTAGAGGCAAGAGAAGCATTGGAGGTTCGCGAAGAATGCCAAGTTTTAATAATACAAGAGCACTCATTGATGAAATCGATGAGTGCTCAAGAAAAGGCAATACTAAAAAGAAGTACTTAGAGGAAAAAACTGCTTTATGCTTATTCTTCCAAAATTACTATGGGGGAAAGGAACATCCCGAGACGCGATTGGGACTATTAGATAAAAAAATTCTCGACATTCTGGCAGATCAAGATAGTTTTAATGAAGATGTCCTCATCGGTATACGATCTTATTTTCAAGACAAATACTTATTAACCAGCCGTCTTGAGAAATTATTTAAACACTTAAAAAAGAATTTCGGCTTCACCTTCAGTGAGGACTTTTTTGTCAACTTAAAGAATCGAGACCGGACTGAACGGCTCCTAAAAACGCTGAAGTATCTTCATTCCGGGGACAAAAGCAGAGAACAAATCGCGAAGAATTTTGGCATCAGCGATCGAGCTTTGGCTGAGGATTTAAAGACACTCCTGGAAGGCTTCGACTTCCTGGAAAGCACGATGCAGATCTCTGAACTGGAACGAAAAAAGAACACCTATCGTTCCCTGATCCATCCTGTGTTCCTGGCGATGAATACGAGCGATATCTATGCCTTGACCGTTGGCTTAAAACTGTTGAGTGAGGGTACGGTCTTTGAAGATTCCCTCGGCAGCATCGCTAATAAAGTCTATAAGCAACTCTCTGGATACGCTAAAGCAATGGCTGATCAGCATACCGATGA
>JAUZPJ010000256.1 GCA_030706025.1 Bacillota bacterium
GGGGCATCGAAGCACGCAGCAGAACTAGCTCCTTGAGTTCCCCCACAAGCCACCATTTCAGCAGGAACCCCCAAGACACGGAAGCTCCTTAACAACGCTTGGCTGATTTTCAAGTAAGATTCTATAACTGTGCCTGAAACATTTGAGTTTTGCTCCGGGGCGATTACGCTGTAAGTTAGCTCGTACTGGTGCAAAACGGCCCTACCACCTGTTGGCCGACGAACGACATCAATTCCCTCCGAGCGACAAGCCTCCTCATTGACCTCCTTATAGAAACTCTGAGCATAGCCTAGTGAGAGAGTTGCAGGCTTCCATCCATAAAATCGAAGTATAGGAAGTGGATCTTTTAGTTTAGCCATAGTTAATAATAAAGCTTCATCAATGGCCATATTCTCCGCTCCGGTATTAACTTTATAAGGCAAATAACGCCAAGTCTTCATCTTTGTCCCTTCTTTACTGAGTATTATCCCATTCTGTTTCTTGGAGTACGTTCGCCCATGCTCGATCAATTTCTTCGGATGTCAAGATCCTAGGGTAATTATAAAGTTCCTTTCCAGGGGTTTCGTTATAGTACGGACGATTGCAGCCAGAACAACCAGAGGTTCGAAATGGTTCTCCCTGTCTCATCATCTTAAGGTCGTTTATTTCCATGCCGAAATGAATGATCTTGCCATCACAAAATTTAAACTGTTCTATACGAGCCAACCCTTGTCTTATTAGATCATGGGCAACCTGCACCCTACGGTATTGTGACATTTTAGGTGGTGGGAGTTCTTCCAAACGTGTCCCTTTGACTGGTGTGAAAGCAAAAAGGGCAACGGTTATTCCAAGATCATACAGGGTCTGGATACACTTAGCCATCTCTTCTTCACTTTCTCCTAAACCGACAATCAAATGAGTGGCCATATGACCAGGAAATCGTTTTACCGAATCTTTTAATAAGGAAAAGCGTTCCTCCCAAGATCCATCTTTATTTTGAGCATAAATTTCCGGTGTTGCTGCATCTAACGCGATACTAATATGATCAACACCAAGATCAAGAAGTTCACCAACCTCTTCAATGGTACGTGCACCAGCTGAAACACAAATGGGAAGTTGACTTTGGGCATGTATGGATTTAACCCATTCTTTTGTTTCCACTAAAGCAGCCTTGTCTTGGACTACTTGAAAACAAATACGCTGTAATATTGATTGACTTTCTAAATCAGCATTAACAAACCCCTGAAGAAGCGCATCGTTTTCGAACTTAGGCCAACTAACTCTAGAAAGAAGATCTTCTCGAGCGCTGCTTTCACGAGCTTGTGCACAAAAACCACAATTGAATCGGCAATGTTCCCCAACCATAAGATAGGCGGTTGTTGGCAGGGCATCCACCTTAAGCTTTTTCAACCCCAAAACTTTAGCAGTACCTATCGAACAGCGAATTGTCATAAGGCACAACACTCCTCTCCACGAATCACTCGTAACCCCATTTCTTCCGCAACGTGGCGCGCCCTAGGAGTTGGCATAACAAGCCGATTTATCCCCATAGAAACAGCTGCTTCATCTAAAATAAGCCGATACCTGCCCTTTGGCCGCATGCAGCCCAGGGTGAGAGGGGCGTTCGGAAAACGAATTCTTGCCTTGGCCAAAAAACGAACAACCTCTTCTACAGGCAGAGGCTGCCGTGAGGCGTAACGTGTTTCTGGTGTCGGAATAAATACATTAAAGATTAAACCGTCAATTCCTAATTCCTGAAGTATATCTAAAGCCTTTTCTTCGCCACACCATTCCCCCCCTCTTAATCCTAGGGTTAAATGCGGCATAACCCTTACGACTTCACGGAGTTCTTGATAAACGCGACAATAATCCTCCGGACCTTGACTAAGTCCGTAGACCTCCTCAATCGTGGCACGATCGGCCACGAAGTCAAATGAAACAACATCGGCCAAGTCTTTTAACAACGAGATTTCAACTCTATCGAGCAACCCAACATGAAAATTTAGGCGCACATCCTGTTTGAGTTGGCGAAGAAAATCCAAATGTTCGGTAAAAGGAACTTTCCCTTCAGCAGTGCATCCGCCGCTAACAAGCGCGCTGCGAAAAGGATAGTTGGAATTCATGGCCCCATGAATTTGAATTTCTTCCACATTGCGCATGCTCTTAAGATAGTGTCCCCCACAATGAGCGCAATTTAAAGCACAGGCTACACCCGTCAAAGTAATGCTTTCTGTCTGGATCGGATAATCAAAAATAATATCGTCCGTAAAGTTCTCCTTGCGAACGTTCCAAGCCTGTTGAACTAAAGTCTTTGTATCGAATTCTTCCATCTCTTCTTCCTCTCTCATTTATAAAATGCCGCCCAAGCGAGCGGCATTTTACCATAAATTATAACACAACCTATATACTTGACTGGCTTTCCAGCCGGTTTCCTACTCTTTTCGCCAACGCAAATTCGGCTTGCGTACTGCACCCACTTCATCTAACCTCGTCACTAACGTGGTATGCGGTGCATTTTTAACAATATCCGAATTGTTTCGAGCTTCCTCCGCAATCTTGATTAGGACTTGGGCGAATTCATCCAGTGTCTCAATACTTTCGGTTTCAGTCGGCTCAATCATCATAGCCTCATCAACTATAATCGGGAAATAGATGGTTGGTGGGTGATAACCATAGTCCAACAAACGCTTTGCGATATCTAAGGTATGAACCCCTGTGGCTTTAAGGTTTTTCGGAGTAATAATAAATTCATGCTTACAAACGCGATCAAACGGCAGGAAAAAATGCTCTTTGAGGATACTCATAAGATAGTTTGCGTTTAACACGGCATTTTCCGACGCAGCTTTCAACCCTTCCCCACCAAGGCTACGAATATAAGCATAGGCCTTAACAACGACTGAGAAATTGGCATAGAACGAGCGCACCCGACCAATAGAGAGTGGCATATCCTCTTGCAGCGTAAAAGTTCCATCCTCTTTGCGAACTACCATGGGTTTGGGAAGAAACGGCATTAAAAACTCCTTAACTCCAACCGGTCCAGACCCTGGCCCACCACCACCATGAGGCGTAGCAAACGTTTTGTGTAAATTAAGATGGACCACGTCAAAGCCCATGTCTCCCGGACGGGCAATACCCATCACTGCATTAGTATTCGCTCCATCGTAGTACAAGAGACCGCCTGCATCATGAACCAATTTAGTAATCTCTAAAATATTTTCATCAAAGAGCCCAACTGTATTAGGATTTGTCAGCATCAGTGCTGCGATTTCATCGTTCAGCACCTTTTTCAAAGCCTCAAGGTCAACCCCGCCACGGTCATTGGAAGGTATTTGAATTATTTCATATCCGGCCATAGCAGCGGTCGCAGGATTCGTTCCATGGGCAGAGTCAGGAACAATTACTTTTTTACGTTTAGTGTCTTGACGGTGATCGTGATAGGCTTTGATGATTAAAATTCCAGTCATTTCACCATGGGCACCGGCAGCAGGTTGGAGAGTAAAGCCATCCATCCCCGCTAACTCACACAGGTCCTCTTGAACTTCCGCCATAAGCTGCAAAGCCCCTTGAGTCAACGACTCAGGCTGATAGGGGTGAAGGGCCGTAAAACCCGAGAGACGAGCTAACATTTCGTTAACCTTCGGATTATATTTCATCGTGCAGGATCCAAGTGGATAAAACCCGGTGTCTACACCATGATTAAAGGTGGAAAGATGAGTAAAGTGACGAACCACATCTACTTCCGAAAGTTCCGGAAGCGACGGCTCCTGCTGGCGTAACAAATCGTTCGGAATCAGTGAATCAACCGCAACTTCCGGTACATCACAGGAAGGTAAACTAACTGCACTTCGGCCATTGGCACTGAGATCAAAGCTAAGTGGTTCTAATACTTTCATTGGATTGCCCCCAATCTAGCCACGAGCCGGTCAATATCTGCTTTAGACTTCGTTTCAGTCACACAGAAGAGGAGATGATGATCGAGCTCTGGGTAAAAACGGCCCAGATCCAGACCCCCAATTATCTGATCTTCGAGGAGCGCTGAGTTAACTTTCGATGGTTTAATCTTTGATTCAATCACAAATTCATGGAAGAACGGGCCTGAGAAGGCTAAACTCATCCCAGGGATTTTGGCAATTTCCTGTGCAGCATAATGAGCATTCTGCAAATTTAGATAGGCTAAATCTTTAACCCCTTTTTTACCCAAGGCACTCAAATGCATCGTAAAGGCAAGCGCACAAAGTGCTTCATTGGAGCAGATGTTTGAGGTTGCCTTTTCCCGCCGAATATGCTGTTCGCGGGCCTGAAGAGTTAAGACATATCCTTTTTTCCCATTTTTGTCTGTGGTCGCCCCTACAATTCGACCTGGCATCCTGCGGACGAACTTGTCCCGGCAAGCCATAAATCCCAGATAAGGGCCCCCAAAATTAAGGGAATTACCGAAGGGCTGTCCTTCGCCAAC
>JAUZPJ010000257.1 GCA_030706025.1 Bacillota bacterium
GATTGCTACGAACATGGCTGGTCGTGGAACAGATATTATTCTCGGTGAGGGCGTGTCTGAACTGGGAGGTTTGCACATCATTGGGACGGAGCGACATGAATCGCGGCGTATTGATAACCAATTGCGCGGACGTGCCGCACGGCAAGGGGATCCTGGTTCAACGCAATTCTTTATCTCCTTAGAAGACGACTTGATGCGCTTGTTTGGGGCAGAAAACATTATGGGCATTATGGATAAATTAGGGATGGATGACTCCATGCCGATTGCGTCTAAGATGATTTCTCGCTCTATTGAAACTGCTCAACGTCGTGTAGAAAACCGCAACTTTGACATCCGGAAACACGTTCTTGATTATGACGATGTCATGAATCAACAACGTGAGGTGATCTATGCCCAGCGCAGGGCGGTGCTAATGGGAGAAAATCTCCATGATAACATTACGGACATGCTGGAAAAAGCGGTCACATATAGCGTTAGTATGTTCGGCGAGGAAAGTCCCTTCCCTGAGGAGTGGGATTTAAAAGGCTTAGTTGATTATGTTGAAAATTTCTTCTTGCCGGGAATTCATTTAGATCCGGAAAAACTTGCAGATCTTTCGCGCGAAGAGATTGAGGAAACCCTTTTTAATAAAGCTAAGGAACTTTATCAAAGCCGAGAAGAACAATTTGGTCCCGAACTGATGCGGGAAATTGAACGTGCGGTAATGCTCCAAGTGGTGGACAGTAAATGGATGGATCATCTTGATGCTATGGATATGTTGCGTGAGGGAATTGGTTTGCGCGCTTATGGACAGAAGGATCCGTTGGTTGAATATCGGCGTGAAGGATTTGAAATGTTCCAAGCAATGATTGAGTCAATTCAGGACGATATTATCCGTTACGTTATGAGGGTAACCCCACAAGTCCGTGAAGAAGTGCCTGAACAACCACGGAATGTGACGGAGAACCGTTATGAAGGGGAACCCAGTGCACCAGTGCATACGGGCGATCAGATTGGTCGCAATGATCTTTGTTCCTGTGGGAGCGGCAAAAAATACAAAAAGTGTTGTGGAGCTAAGAAGAAGTAGGCGAACTCATCACTTGAAGGGTCGCTATGTGTTTTTGTGAATTCTTCGGGGAAAGATAGGACTTAAACGTAATAGGTTTGGAAGGGTGAATATGAGTGCTTTCTGATTGGAAAAAGGAATTAGAGACTTTAACAGTGTGCTTGGCAGATTTGAGGGTTTCTCTTTGACGTCGCTCAGAGGTTGGAAAAGATTAGTGTCCTAGAGAGTGAATTCCAACGGCCTAATTTGTGGGATACTCCGGTCTTAGCACAAAAGATCACACAAGAGTTGGCACTTCATCAGGCAAAAGTTCGGATATACGACGAGTTAAAGAAAGAACTAGAAGAAACCGAAACCCTTTGGCAGTTGGCGACAGAGGAAGATGATGTAAGCCTTGAGCCTGAGATCGAACAAGGGATAAAGAAGTTACAGTGTCGGTTTGAGGAGTTAGAATTAGAAATACTGCTCAGCGGACAGTATGACAGAAATAATGCTATTTTGACACTGCACGCTGGAGCCGGAGGAACGGAAGCACAGGATTGGGTGCAAATGCTTTATCGTCTGTATGTACGTTGGGGAGAACGACACGGATATAACGTCGAGACCTTAGATTTATTACCTGGGGATGAAGCGGGTATTAAGAGTGCGACGATATCGTTCAGTGGTGAAAATGCTTATGGTTATGCGAAGTCTGAAAAGGGAGTTCATCGCTTAGTGCGAATATCGCCTTTCGATGCCTCAGGACGACGTCATACTTCGTTTGCCTCTGTCGATGTTATTCCGGAAGTGACAGAGGATAATGAAATAACGATTGATCCTGAGGAACTGAGGGTAGATACCTACCGCTCTGGTGGGGCTGGTGGACAGCACGTTAATAAGACAGATTCTGCCATTCGAATCACGCATTTGCCGTCTGGTACCGTTGTCCAGTGTCAGAGTGAGCGCTCCCAAATTCAAAATAAGGCTGCGGCTATGCGGGTTTTACAGGCGAAGTTGTTGGAGCTTAAACGCAAGGAGCAAGAAGCCGAGATTTCTGAACTCCGCGGTGAACAGCAAGAGATTGCTTGGGGCAGTCAAATACGTTCTTATGTTTTCCATCCCTATAGTTTGGTCAAAGACCATCGTACAAATGTTGAGACAGCGAATGTTTCCGTTGTGATGGATGGGGAAATCGATTTATTCATTGCGGCATTTCTCCAAAAGACTAAAAAAATACAATGAGCTCATTAGAGTTTAGTATAAATAAAAGGAGGGGATCGCTTGACTACTCTTGAACTGAAGCGAGTGGCTAACGTTATTCGCCAAGACATTATTTCCATGCTTGTACCAGCAAAATCCGGGCATCCCGGTGGAAGTTTATCCGCTGCTGATATTGTTGCGACGTTATTTTTCCAAGAAATGCGCATAAACCCTAAGGATCCGCATTGGGCAGACCGTGACCGTTTTGTTCTTTCTAAAGGACATGCGGCTCCCGTATTGTATTCTGCTCTTGCTGAGAAAGGGTATTTCCCCAAAGAAGAGCTCCAGGGGCTTCGCCAAATCGGACATATGCTCCAGGGACATCCTGACATGAAGAAAACTCCTGGTGTGGATATGTCCACCGGGTCCTTGGGACAAGGTCTATCGGCGGCCAATGGTATGGCATTGGCGGGAAAGTTAGATGGCAAGGATTATCGAGTTTTTGTTCTCCTCGGCGACGGTGAAGTAGCTGAGGGTCAAGTCTGGGAGGCTGCGATGGCGGCGGCCCACTACAAATTGGATAATGTCACAGCAATCCTAGATTATAATGGTCTTCAAATTGATGGAGCTACAGATAGTGTCATGAGTTCTGCTCCACTAGCCGAAAAGTGGCGGGCGTTTTGCTGGCATGTGATTGAGGTGGATGGGCACGATGTCGATGCTTTGCTGTCGGCGTATGCTGAGGCAAAGCAGGTCAAAGGAAAACCTAGTATTATCATTGCTAAGACAATAAAGGGCAAAGGAGTTTCCTTTATGGAAGACCAGGCTGGCTGGCATGGTAATGCTCCTAGCGTTGAACAAGGCGAGCAAGCCCTGAAGGAATTACGAGAGGAGGCGGTAAACCTTGGCTGATAAAATAGCGACACGTGATGCGTATGGCAAAGCTCTTCTAGCCCTTGGGGCAGAAAATCAGAAGGTCGTTGTCTTGGATGCTGATTTATCGAAATCAACAAAGACCGCTGACTTTGCGAAAAAATACCCTGAGCGTTTCTTTAATATGGGAATTGCCGAATCGAACCTTTTAGGTACAGCTGCAGGGTTAGCAACAACGGGCAAAATTCCTTTTGCCAGCACGTTTGCGATTTTTGCAGTTGGACGAGCCTTTGAACAAATTCGCAACTCAATTGCTTATCCTAAACTTAACGTTAAAATTGCGGCTACCCATGCCGGAATTTCGGTAGGGGAAGATGGAGGTTCGCATCAGGCCATTGAAGACGTTGGGATCATGCGTGCGGTACCGAACATGGTAGTGTTAGTTCCTGCTGATGGAGAGGAGACTCGCCAAGTGATATTAGCTGCTGCCGAATACAAGGGGCCGGTTTATATTCGAATGGGACGCTTGGCACTTCCTGCTCTTTTCGGCGAGGATTATCACTTTGAAATTGGGAAGGCGAATGTCCTGAAAGACGGGACAGACGTCGCTATTATGGCTAATGGTATGATGGTGTCTATGGCTTTAGAAGCGGCAGCGCAACTAGCTGCCGAAGGGATTAGTGTAGGTGTCGTTAATGTAGCCTCCGTGAAGCCTTTGGATGAAGAAACCATTGTACAAGTTGCCAAGCAGACAAGGGCGGTTGTAACGGCCGAAGAGCACAATATCATCGGCGGACTTGGAAGTGCGGTTGCCGAAGTCCTAAGTGAGAAATTGCCTACTCCAATAGTTCGAGTAGGACTTAAAGATACGTTTGGGGAATCCGGGCGCCCGCAGGAACTCCTAGAGAAGTTCGGTTTAACCAAGGAAAACTTAGTAGATGCAGTCCGTGAGGTCTTAGCTAAAAAGGGGTAGTTTCGAACAAAGGCATTTTTTAAAGTCACGTAAAGGAGGGCTGGCATTCTAGAAATGCTAACTCTTCTTTTACTTTAATACATTTGATTAGTAGGTGCTTGTCTCAAGCAATTAACTACTTCTAATTCGTGAGAAGTTTTTTGGAAGTCTTTTTTTAGAAATGAATTTAAACTTACTTTAAATTTTTTAACGTTAGTGGATTAAGAAGAATAAAACTAAACCTTGGATTGGTTAAATTTAGGAACAGGAAATCCACGATAGTTGTCGAATAAATAATGGTTGTAGGGAAAAGAGTGAGGCGTGCGAAAATCAAGGAGGACAGCATGATACAATTGACAAATGTATCCA
>JAUZPJ010000258.1 GCA_030706025.1 Bacillota bacterium
CTCTTGTTGAAGGTAAGCTTTGAGCACGGTTGTAATCTTCTTTTCATCATCGACAAGTAAGATTCTCATGATGGGCAAACTCCTTTCAAAGGCGTATCTAGCTCATTATATAAGGGAAAGTGAGTCTTAGGCAATGTGATTTCGGGTTATAATTTTTCCTTGTTCAAGGGAATTCATAGGGTTTTCATAGGAAATTCACAATATGTGTGCTTGATAATGGACCATACCCTCAAATCACGATTTCCTTAGGCGTCTCAAGTTATCCCGACGATGGCAAGACTATTCACGATCTTATTGTGGCTTCTGACCAAGCACTCCTCGGCTTGGACTCGCCGGTTGTGTTGTTGTTCAATGACGTTAGCGTAACTTACTAATACGAAAGTCTAATGAAAAAGTTATGAATTTCTCATGAAGAAGGCCCCGTAATGGGTATTGGAGTGAGACAATCTTCATGGCCAAATAGTCCTGCAATGGCAACTGGACAAAAAAAAGAGGGCAGCGCCCTCTTCGTTTTTACTGACTTTCTAGCCATTTCATCGCTTCATCTGGATTATTGAATACTTTAACAGCAACTCCAGTATCAGTAATTAAATTAGTATGTTTTTTCTAGCATCCACTTAAGTTTTGAGTGTTAGCTTGTTTAACTCTTTTTGTTTCCTTTTGCCTTTAAGGAATACAAGCAATAAAAGTACTAATCCTATTGTAAAAAGGAAGCCTACAATAGGGATTAATTCAAACCACATCTTCAAAGCCGTAAAAGCAATAAGTACACTTAAAATTGTTCGTAGACTAGCCGTTTGCAATCGGTTACTTAAGCGTCCCCCCAGCTGTGCCCCGATTAATGCCCCGGCAACCAGGACTATAGCCATTACAAAGGGGATTTGTCCCGATCCCCACTTTCCAATGAATCCAGCTAATGCCGAAAGGAAAGTTATTGCGACTGAACTACCAAGTGCAATCCTTGTGGGTATTTTAAGAACATATAGCATCAGCGGAATTAGAATAAACGCACCACCCTGGCCAACAATTCCTCCTAGTATGCCTACCACTAAGGCAACGAAAAAGGCAAAATATTTATTAAACTTGATAGCATCGACTGGCAAATCGTCATCCTTTTTAGTAGGTAAAAACATTAAGACTGTAGCTACAAGTGCCATGCTAGCAAAAATCCCTAACATTACTTCCCCTTGAATCTGCTTGGAGAAATAGGAACCCAGTAGTGAACCAAAAACAACACCGCTACCCATATATACGATAAGTTTCGTGTGAACAAAATTATTTTTTTTGTGAACGACTAATCCTGAAAAAGATCCTGCCATACTCTGGACTATTGTTATAGCTGCAGCCGTTTTCATGGAAATAGTTGCGAGGCCGATTAATGAAGGCACATAAAGCAGCAAGGGGACCATGATGATCCCCCCACCAATCCCTAGAAGTCCAGAAAAAAAACCTCCTATTAATCCAAGGGCAAAAAGAACGAAGACCAATAAAGTCGTCATAGTTAGACCCTCGATTACTTAGATATTTCCAACTTAAAGGCATCATCCTGTACCATTTTACCCACAACTGCGATTGTTTGAACTCCAGCCTCTTTCAAGCCAAGGAGAAGGTTTGGTAACTTTTCTTCAGTTACTGAGATCAATAAACCTCCAGAAGTCTGAGCGTCTGCCAGAACGAGCAAATCGACTTCAGATATGTCGGGGTTAATAATTATGTCTTCTTTAAGGAATTCTAAGTTCTTTCTTGTGCCACCGGGTACTACTCCGGGCTGATTCTTAATCAAATTCCAGGTTTCTTGGATAACAGGCACGTCAGATAAGAAAATCTTAGCTCCCAGACGGCTTGCTTTAGCCATTTCATGTAGATGTCCAAGGAATCCAAACCCAGTAATGTCAGTACAAGCATTAACGCCTACCTTAATCATAGCTTCAGCGCACGCTTATTTAGTGTACTCATGACCTCAATTGCTTCAGCCATAACTTCTTGGCTGGCAAGGCCTTTTTCATAGCTGTTGTTATAATTCCCAGCCCCAAAGGCTTCGTTAAGACAAGCATATCTCCCGCTTTTGCTCCAGCGTTAGTGACTACCTGAGATGGATTAATAACTGCCGTGACGACCATTCCATATTTAGGTTCAGGATCATCGATAGTATGACCACCTATAACGCTAATCCCAGCTTCAGCTGCCTTCGCAGCTCCACCCTTTAAAATCTCCGCAAGCACGTCCATGGAAAGTTTCTTAGAAGGGAAGCCGACAATATTTAGCGCAAAAAGTGGCTGGGCACCCATAGCATAAAGGTCGCTTAAAGAATTAGCTGCTGTGATTAGACCAAATGTATATGGATCATCCACGACAGGCGTGAAGTAATCCACTGATTGCACAATGGCTAGAGAATCGTTCACTTTATAAACAGCAGCATCGTCGGCTGTGTTGGTACCTACTAAAATGTTAGGATCAGTAATTTGTGGTAATTGACGCAGAACCTGCGCCAAGTCCTGAGGACTTATTTTGGCTGCTCAACCCGCACAGCTGACCATCTGAGTAAGGGTAAGTTTCTCACCGCTCAACACCATCTTCATCTCCTATCAAATGTATGTTCTTGTTTGATCATACCTTGATTAGTGCTATATTAAAAATATATTAATGTTATAATATCTATATCAAAAGGAGATAGGTGGCAGGATACAAGTGATCAATGCTAATCACCTTATGGTTTTTAATAGCGTCGCAAGTAACCTGAGTTTTTCGAGGGCTGCTGAAGAACTTTATACAAGCCAACCATCCGTTTCTGCGCAAATAAAAAGGCTCGAAGAGTACCTTGACATAAGTCTCTTCGAGCAACTAGGTAAAAAAATAGTTCTAACTGAGGCTGGAACGACACTTTTCCTTTATTCTCAAAAGATTTTCTCATTAATTGACGAAGGGATACATGCTATTGAAGAACTAAAAGGAGGTAGTAAAGGTCGGTTATTATTAGGTGCAAGTACAACTCCGGGAGTCTATTTATTACCGAAGATTTTGGGTAAGTTCAAATCTATTTATCCAGGAATAGTACCTAAACTAGAGATAGCCAATAGTCAAAGAATCGTAGAAATGGTTAATACGAATAAGCTTGATATCGGTATCGTCGGGGAAGAAATTATTTGTCCGCCTGAGCTCCATGTAGAACCTTGGCTGAAAGATGAATTGTTTTTAGTTGTTCCAGATAAGCATCCTTGGGTTAATAAAGTCAGCGTTCATGTAAGAGACTTAGAAAATGAACAATTCATCTTTAGAGAGCGCGGTTCAAGCACTCGATCAATAATCGAGAATCTTTTAGACAACCATGGGTTGAAGGTTAGTATTGCTTTAGAATTAAATAATACTGAAGCAGTCAAACAAGCAGTAAGTGCCGGTTTAGGAGTCTCTATTGTTTCTGGATTTTCGGTTATCAGTAATTCAGGAATTGTTTCTATTCCAATAGAAGGATTAGGTTTCTATAGAATGTTTAATATTATTTATCATAAGAACAAGATATTTTCCCCTGCCACCAAAAGTTTCTCGACCTTTCTCAAAGAAGTTAAGCGGCCAAGAACTATTTGATTTTTGCGAGGAATAGTCATAAATTAATTTGTGTAAAGGGCATATGCCGTAAGCTAAAGGGGGTAATGAATATGCCAGGAAGAGATGGAACAGGGCCAAGGGACGTGGAGTGTCTCAACGATTAAGGAGCTTATGAGTAGTAGCAAAAATGCCAGGGAGAAGCTCCTGTAACCTCTGTTTCGAATTAAGGAGAACGAATATGCCAAGACCAAGAAAATGGAGAAAAGTGTGTTGCTTGCCGGAAAGCAACCGATTTGGACCACTTAACTCTCTAATTAATCAAGAGCGTTTTGTTACTATGACGGTTGATGAGTATGAAACAATACGACTCATTGACTTACAAGGATTTACGCAGGAAGAATGCGCTGACCAAATGAAAATCGCACGTACGACCGTTCAGCGTATTTATAATGACGCGAGAAAAAAACTCGCTGAGTCTCTAGTCAATGGAATAGTGTTAAGAATAGAGGGCGGGGATTACAAACTTTGTGACGGCCATGAAAAATCCTGTGGTTGTGGCGGCTGTCGTAGACATAGATGTGGCAGAGCTTTTATGGAAGATGATAGAGGTGAGTAATTACAAAATGATAGAACAGTTGTAGTCCTATAGCACCTCTTAAAATGTACATAAAAAATGCACCATGCTCGGTGCTTTTTTCTTTGCCCAGATTTATAATGCCTGAAGGCAGTTTTTAGAGGAAACGACCACCCTATGAGATTACCCAGTATTAGGTTGAAGCTTGAGTAACTATTACGTAGTTATTTTTGTTTTAAATAGATTTATAGGATCTAATTTGA
>JAUZPJ010000259.1 GCA_030706025.1 Bacillota bacterium
ATTACAGAAATCATTGTCAAACTAATACCAGCTCCTGAGGCACGGAAAAGTATCCTGGCAGTTTTCGATGACCTAGACAAGGCGGGAAAGGCTATCGCAGCCATTATTCGCAATAAAGTTATCCCCGCTACTTTAGAGATTATGGACAATGACACGATTCAAACCGTTGAAAACTTTGTGCATGCGGGACTACCGACTAACGCAGAAGCGGTCCTGTTATGTGAGGTTGACGGGTATAAAGAAGTTGTGGAAAGAGAAGCTGTTCTAGTGGAGCGGATTCTTAAAGATGAAGGGGCCGTTGAGGTCAAAATTGCCAAAGATGATAAAGAACGCGATCTCTTGTGGCTGGCTCGCCGCACTGCACTTCCCGCTCTCGCTCAAAAAAGACCAACGACCGTACTCGAAGATGCCACGGTTCCCCGCAGTAAAATTCCTGACATGCTAAAGGCAATTCGTATCATTGCCGCAAAGCACCATCTTCAAATTGCGACCTTTGGACATGCTGGAGATGGCAATTTGCATCCCACGATTTTGACCGATGAACGTGATCAAGAAGAAATGAAACGGGTACATCTAGCGGTTGATGAAATTTTCCAAGTTGCCGTTTCCCTTGGCGGAACCCTTTCGGGTGAGCATGGAATAGGAATTGCTAAAATGAAATATCTAGAGATGGAATTTGGACAGGTTGGGGTTAAAGCCTTACAGCGTGTTAAAGAGGCGCTGGATCCAAATTATAGGTTGAACCCAGGGAAGATTGTAAGGAGGGATTAATCGTGTCCGTATATGATTCACTGGATTCGATTACCGAAGAACTCCATAAATGCATGAAATGTGGAAACTGTCAGGCCGTATGCCCTATTTACAAGGAAACTCGGAAAGAGGTTGGCGTGGCAAGGGGAAAGATAAGCTTAGCAGAATATATTCTCTCCGGCGAAATAGAAATGACGGAGGGAATGGCTGAACGATTCTCACTTTGCACAACGTGTATGGCTTGTAACAATAATTGTCCGTGCGGAGTTCGGTTCGATAAAATTATTCTTGCTGCTCGGGCAGAGGCAGTACGGAAAAAAGGGTTGCATTCGGTTAAAAAGATTGCCTTTAATGCTTTAAAAATGCAGCGAATGTTTGATTTCGGAATGAAGGCAGGGAGCCTTTTTCAAGGGTTTGCCCTGAAACGTTTATCCCATAAAAGCGATCGTATGGCACGTATGCGCTTTGATATCGGCATAGGCACAGAGAAAGTATTTCCGATGTTGGCTAAGAGCCCTTTGCGTTCAGAACTTCCGGAAGTAATTCATGTCAAAAATCCTAAGATGAGAGTTGCTTTCTTCACTGGCTGTATGATTAATTACTTCTATACAGATATGGGAAAAGCGGTTGTTGAGGTGCTGACGGAAAATGACATCGAAGTCGTTATTCCCCGGGGACAGGGTTGTTGTGGCATACCAGCTTCAGTCAATGGTGATGTTATTTCTGCACGGGCCTTGGCCAAACGTAATTTACGGGAGTTTGAGAAAAAAGGGGCGGATGCCCTAGTAGTGGCTTGTTCTTCGGGAGGTACTGCTTGGAAGCATGTCTTTAGTGAACTGTTGGAAAACGACCCGGAATTCAAAAACTTAGCCGATAAATGGGCCGGAAAGTCCTACGATATTTCGGAATTCTTAATACACAAAGTCCCCTTCAAAAAAGAAGGCTTGGGCAGAGTGTCACGTAAAGTGACCTATCATGATCCTTGCCACTTAAACCGAGGTCAGGGGATTAATAATGAACCTCGAGAAATTTTGCGGAGCATTCCTGGAGTAGAATTAATTGAAATGAAAGAACCAGGTCGATGTTGTGGAATGGCTGGATCGTTCAGCCTTGTACATCCTGATCTTTCCGTTCAAATTTCGGATCGAAAAACGGCTGATATTGCTCAAACCCATACGGATACAGTAGCAACGGGTTGTCCTGCCTGTCGCTTACAACTCCAAAGTGGCGTAGTAAATGCGGGGATCCAAGAAGAAGTCGTTCACACAATCCAGATTTTAGCGGAGTCTTATCGGGCAGGTAGGAAAAAGTAACCATTAAACCGTTTCTTTTAGATCCAAATACGTTTCGAAGAAATGTGGATATTAAAATGGAAACACTTGATGAACGAATAAGTGTTTCCATTCTCTTTATGAAATAGTTATTTGGGTTTTAACATGTGATATGTTACACTATGGAAGTAACGAAAGGTTTTACCATTATCGTTTATCAGCAGAACATTCTTCCGTGAGCAGAGCTTCAGAAGGAGTGCATCGATTTATGTTAACACCCATTAAACCTCAAAAGATCTATAAACAGATTGTTGAGCAAATCGGCCAACTTGTTGCGGAAGGGCAACTGAAACCTGGTGATCGTTTACCTTCCGAGCGTGAATTAGTTGAGCGATTTCAAGTCAGTCGCGCCTCCATTCGTGAAGCCATTAGTGCCCTAGAGATGATGGGACTGATCGAAGTTCGTTCTGGCGAAGGAACGTACATTAGAGCAGTAGGCATTGATTCGGTGGTAGCACCCTTGGCTTGGATGCTGTTTATGGAAAAGGATACTGATTTAGAACTTTATGAAGCCCGTAAGATTCTAGAGGTCCAGGCTGCCGGGTTAGCCGCGGAGAGAGCAGAAGATGAGGAAATTAATGATATCTTTGAAGCTTTAGAAACGATGCGCATAGACCTTCAAAATCAAAGCTTAGGGGAAGAAGCGGATCATCATTTCCATTATGCAATTGCGAGAGCCACACATAATAAGATTCTCTTTCGGTTAATGAATACTATCTCAGATACTATGCAAAAGACGTTAAAATCGAGTCGAAGCAAGCTCTACGAGGATACAAGTTCGCCGGAAAGATTATTTCAAGAGCATTGTTTAATTTACGAAGCGATTAAGAATCGCGATCCGGAAAAAGCCCAGAAACATATGTACGAGCATTTGGTGGGGGTTGAGAACCGACTTGCAAAGTATTTGCTTGATAACGTGGAGTGAATAAAAAAGGCGGAAACACAAACGTGAAATTGTGTTTCCGCCTTTTTTCAACGATCCAACCCAGCTGATCACAGGTGCCTGATAAGATTGACGCTGTTTTCTTTTAAGGAAGGACTTTAGGAATGGAAAGCGAATAGTCCTGTTAAGAACTAAAAATTGTGAGGATAAGAATATGGCCTGCCAAATCGTTTATCACAATGGAAATTGTTTAAATACTAAAAAGCCATTTGCCCATGCTTGTCGATTATGTATAGAACGTTGTCCGCATCAAGCTATTTCGGAATATCGTCAACTAGACGCTAAACGTTGTACAGAATGTGGGGCGTGCATGGCCGTGTGTCCGAGTGACGGGTTTGTTGATCAGACGATGGATAAACTTCACGATTATCTTTTCGAGGCAAACGATATCGTGTTAAACTGTCCTCTGGCAATCCCTGGCGGTTTTGAAATTCCCTGTCTAGGAATTCTTGATAAGGACAACTGGATGACCCTTATGTTATTAGCTAAGGAGAAATCTGTAACAATCATGACAGGAGTTTGTGCTAAGTGCGAGGATCGTCAAGCTTGTGCGACGAGTGTCCAGGCGTTTAAACAAGTTCATGTGGACTGGCCGGAACATGCGAGTGTTCAGATACAAGTCAGACCGGATGAAGGAACTGTTGGGTCGCACATAGAAGAGGGGGCTGGATCGGCTTCTCAGCGAATCGAGTTGACAGGCTGGCGGGCAAAAAGCATGAAAAAAATCGAAGAGTGGCTGCCCAACTTGACGGCTGATGAGACGTACCCTTTGCCAAGATCTCGTCAGTGGCTCCTTGAAGCTTTGGAGAAACATCCTGAAGAGAAAATACCGTATCAAGCTCTGTCGATCGCCAATTCGTGTACTAGCTGCGGGGTATGTGCTGCAGTTTGTCCTCAAGGTGCCTTACAAAAGCGTGAGGAGATGAACCCAATCATTGAGAACGCTGATCATGAGGACAAGATCCAGTCCTTGCGCCTTATTTTGGAACCTCATAAATGTGTGCAATGCGGTCGATGTGTAGAAACTTGTCGACCTCAGGCCTTGTCGTTTAGTATCAAGCCATTGTCCCATCGTTTTCTCACAGGAAAGATATTACTTCATGAGGGAAGCCCAAGGTACTGCAATCGATGTGGCAAACGAATTTTCGATCATGCAGAATTATGTTTGGTCTGTTCGACGAGTGAGCCCGATAGCAGAGGATCTTTCTTTCTTTAGAGGCTCTTCCCAACCAAATCGACGAAATAAATAGGGAGCCAAGAAGGATGCCCATAGTCCGCTGATTGTGAGGACCGGAAGGTTAATCCAGAGATAATGTTGGGTTAGTGAGTGCCAAAGCCAGACCCAAAGACCTAG
>JAUZPJ010000026.1 GCA_030706025.1 Bacillota bacterium
AAATGTTTTCAAACAAAGAAACCTTTAAAGTAGTCTATCTAAAAAAGTTAATGGAGGGGGAAGGAATTACTGCTCTAGAAGCAACTAACTGGGACAAATTCAATGCCCTGGTCGGATTGCTAAAAGAAAACATGAGTTATCACAAGGCGATGAACACTAGTTCTATCTCCCAGGGTAAACAAATATACTATTTTTCGATGGAGTTTCTGATTGGCAAGCTTCTTCTTAATTATCTCGTCAATTTTAAAATAGAAGGTCTAGTGCGAGAAGGCTTATCTGAATTAAACATTGATTTAGATGATCTCCTAGAACAAGAATTGGATCCTGGCCTAGGTAATGGTGGGTTAGGAAGATTAGCTGCATGTTTCCTCGACTCTATGGCTTTCTTGGGCATTGAGGGGCATGGTAATGGGATTCGTTATAAGTACGGGCTGTTTGAACAGAAAATTGTGGGTGGAAATCAAGTTGAAGTAGCCGATAACTGGCTTAAAAATGGGTATCCATGGGAAATGCGCAAATCCAATAAGTCAGTTGTCGTTAAATTTAAAGGAAATGTACGTGTAGAGTACCACGAGGGGAAGGCAATATTTCATCATGAAAATTATGAGCAGGTACTGGCGGTGCCCTATGACGTACCAATCATGAGCTATGATAATCCTATGTATATCAACAACTTAAGGCTATGGAGTGCAGAAGCAGTCTCGGAGGAACTGGACTTAACCAGTTTTAATAGAGGAGAATTCAACCAAGCGACAAGCTATAAATCAGAAGTAGAAGCTATTTCATATATTCTTTATCCAGATGATAGTAGTCGTTCGGGTAGAGAGCTAAGGCTAAAACAGGAATATTTTTTTGTTGCTGCAGGCCTAGGCTCAATCATAAGGAGTTACAAAAAAAAGAACTGTACTAGTTCATTACTTGATTTTTCGCGACGGGTAGCAATTCATATTAACGATACTCATCCGGTTTTGTGTATTCCAGAACTGATGCGCATCTTAATTGATGAGGAAGGGATAGGATGGGATGAGGCATGGAATATCACGGTCAACACCATTTCATATACAAATCACACTGTTTTACCTGAAGCACTGGAGAAATGGCCCATTGATCTAGTCAAAGGTTTATTACCCAGGATATTTATGATAATTGAGGAAATTGATCGTAGATTTAAGGAAGATTTAACGCGAAGATTTCTAGATGATGAGGAGGTAGTTCATAACACCCAAATCCTCCGAGACGGGTATGTCAGGATGGCGAATTTGGCGATTATCGGAAGTTCTTCAGTCAATGGGGTTGCCCGACTTCATACAAAAATTCTCAAAAAAGAGGTCTTTAAGGAATACTATCGGATTTTTGGCTATAAATTTAGTAATAAAACAAATGGGATCAATCACAGGAGATTTCTATTAGCAGCAAACCCGAAGTTGTCCGATCTAATTACGGAGGCTATTGGACCAAATTGGAAAGAAGATGCTACAGAACTCAAGAAACTAAAGCGGTTTAAAGACGATCACAGTTTTCTGGAGCAGATTGCCAAAGTAAAATACGAAAACAAATGTCGTTTAGCTGAAAAGATTAAATCGAAACAAGGGCTTATTCTTGACCCATCGTCAATTTTTGACGTTCATGTGAAGAGAGTACATGCCTATAAAAGGCAATTGCTCAATGTGCTAAAGATTATGTATTTATACAATCAAGCGCTTAATAATCCTGAATCTTTGACAGGTTCACAGACCTTTATCTTCGGTGGCAAAGCCGCTCCAGGCTATCATTATGCGAAAGTCGTGATCAAGCTGATCAATGCTCTGAGTCAAAAAATTGAGCAGGATCCAATCATTAATCAGAAGCTAAAAGTTGTCTTTATAGAGAATTTCAATGTGTCTCAAGGGGAATCGATCTATCCTGCGGCCGATATTAGTGAACAAATATCGACGGCAAGTAAAGAAGCTTCAGGCACCGGAAATATGAAATTCATGATGAATGGTGCCCTTACTTTGGGTACCTTAGATGGAGCCAATGTTGAAATTAGCGAAGCTGTAGGGATGGATAATATCTTTATTTTTGGACTCAATGCTGAACAAGTCATAAATTACACACGTAATGGAGGGTATAAGCCTTGGGATGAATACCATGCCAACTCTGATATCAGGATGTGCGTGGACCAATTAAAAAGTGGATTTTTCGATAATCTAGGGGAAGAATTCAGGGTGTTATATGATTCATTACTCATCTACAATGATGAATTCTTTGTATTAAAAGACTTTGAATCTTATCTAGAAATACACTCGAAGCTTCAAAAACTATATTTGAATCAAGACGCCTGGAATCGGATTTCGTTAATCAATATCGCGGAATCAGGTATATTCTCTAGTGACCGTACTATTAGAGACTATGCTGATTGGATCTGGAAGATCCGATACCGCACCATTCCATATAACAATCGTTAACCCCGCTTTCTAGATAAATGATCAAGGAAGTTTCAAAAGTTCGGTTTGAAATTAGAGGGAGGGGATTCTTTGAAAAAACAGGAATGTATTGCAATGCTTTTAGCAGGTGGACAAGGAAGCAGGTTAGGCGGTCTGACTCGTATTCGAGCCAAACCAGCCGTCTCTTTTTGCGGAAAGTATAGAATTATTGATTTTACGTTAAGTAACTGCTCAAACTCGCAAATTAACACGGTAGGGGTTCTTATTCAGTATAAGCCGTTTCTCCTTAATTCTTACATCGATTTGGGTTCAGCTTGGGATATCGATAATCCTTCGGGTGGTGTGCATATTCTTCCACCATTTCTCAGTGAAACCAAAGGAAGTTGGTATAACGGCACTGCCAACGCTGTTTATCAGAATCGTGAGTTTATTAATTTTTATGACCCCGAATATGTGGTAATTCTTTCCGGGGATCATGTCTATCGTATGGACTATACCCAGATGTTAAAATTCCACAAGTCAAAGAACTCAGAAATAACAATTGCCACAATTAAAGTTCCTTGGGAAGAAGCTTCACGCTTTGGTATTCTAACCGTCGATGAAGATGAACGGATTACGAAGTTTACAGAAAAGCCTTCTCAACCGGATAGTAATCTTGCCTCTATGGGTGTCTATATTTTCAATTGGGCAACTCTAAAAGAGGCGTTAATTGCCGATGCTGGAGACCCTCTTTCGAATAATGATTTCGGCCAAAACATAATTCCTCAGCAATTGAAACAAGCAAAACGAGTTTACGCTTACAAGTTCGAAGGGTATTGGCGTGATGTCGGTACCATTGAAAGCTACTATCAAGCAAATATGGAGTCCTTAAGGGAGGGACATTTTCTTACGATCTTTGATCCAAAGTTTCGGATCTTTTCCAATGAAGAAATTTTACCACCTCACTTCGTCGGTTCCAAGGCGAGGATAGAAAACAGTCTAATTTGTAATGGATGTATTGTACATGGTAGTGTAAGCAATTCAATCATAGCTCCTGGAGTGTATGTAGGAAAAGAAGTTCATATTAGGGATTCAATTTTATTACCTAATGCAAAAATTCACAAAGGAACAAACATATACAAGACCATTGTTGGGGAAGATGCAGAGATTATGCGTAACTGCATTTTGGGTGTTGAAGGACGAACCACTCCGAATCAAGAAGGGATAACGGTAATAGAGGATAATCACATTCTTCCGGAAGGGTCCGTGATCGAAGCGGGTGAAACAATATATAAAGCCCGCCCGCTTGATAAAGGAGAGAGATAGGATGTTGAATGCAATAGGAATCATTTATGCCAATAGTGCTACGGACAGTTTGCAAGGCCTTGCTGTGGAAAGACCTTTAGCTGCTATTCCCTTCGGTGGACGCTATCGAATACTTGATTTTGCATTATCGAGTATGGTTAACTCCGGGATACGAACGATAGGATTAATTACACCGCACCATTATAGACCTCTTTTAGATCACTTAGGTGCTGGTAAAGCCTGGTTTTTAGATAGAAAGGACGGCGGACTGTTTATTCTTCCCGGAGTCACCCATGGATTATTAGGGGACGATCATACGTTTTGTATTAAAGATTTACAAAATAATCTTGAACTCCTGCAGAAAGATTTTGCTGAATATGTGGTCATAAGTCGAGGGGATCAAATATTTAATCTAAATTTTAAGAAGGCTTTAGAGTTTCACAATGATAAAAATGCTGATATAACCTTGATTTATAAAGACACGGGTCAAGTGGTCAAACCAACGGATGAAATGAATTATGATATTAATAACTATAAGCAAGTTTCAAATACTTGTTGCAACGAGGAATTTGGAAGTGGCAAGCTCATTCAAGCTGATTTGGTATGTATGTTTATAATCAGACGTGAGCTTTTACTGAATATCATAGAAAAATATAATTCCATTGGTTGTATCGACCTAATTGATATAATAAACGAAAATCTTGGAGTTCTCAAAGTTTACGGCCGGCCCACTTGTACGTTAATTGGAACAATTCGCACAGTTAAAGATTACTTTGATCATAGTATGGAACTACTTAACCTGGAAGTTCGAGGAAGATTATGGTTGGGGCAAGATCGGATCCACACCAAAGTAAGGGATAACCCTCCTACCCAATATGCTTCACAGGCAAAAGTTAGTAATTCTTTAATTGCTAGTGGGAGCTCTATTGCAGGAACAGTTGAAAACTCAATTATTTTCCGAGAAGTAACTCTTGAAGAAGGATCTCAAATTAAAAATAGCATTATTCTACCGAAATGTCATATTCAAAAGGATGTTCAGATAGAGTACGCTATTCTCGATAAATCCGTAATAGTAAATGCGGAGAATGTCCTAAAAGGAAGTTTGAATAACCCATTAGTCGTCCTTAAAAGAACTGTGATCTAGGATCTAGAATTCGAAAGGCGGAGGAGTATGAACGTTGTATTTGTATCAGCAGAAGCAGATCCCTTTGCTAAAACAGGTGGTTTAGGGGAAGTGGTCGGATCGTTACCATCTTTTTTGCATAAACAAGGTATTGATGTGCGAGTGATTATGCCGAAATATAGGACGATTTCCGATTGTTATAAAGAGGAGTTTCGACATCTAGCCCATTTTGATGTCCAAGTCGCTTGGCGAAAACAATATTGTGGGTTAGAAGAAATGGTTTACCAAGGGGTTCATTACTATTTTCTGGATAATGAGTATTATTTTTCGCGTCCTCAGGTTTATGGGGAATATGATGATGCGGAACGTTTCGCGTTTTTTTCACGTGCAGCCCTCGAAAGTTTAATCCATATTCCAGGATTTAAACCTGATATTATCCATTGCCATGATTGGCATACGGCCTTAATTCCACTTATGCTTAAAGAGTTTTATAGTCGGGAGCCCCTTTATTATCCCTTGAAAACGGTTTTTACAATTCATAACTTAAAGTATCAGGGCGTTTTTTCAAAGGAAGTCTTTAGCGATATTGTGGGGGTTAGAGAGGAATATTTCTCTGAAGATGCCTTGGAATTTCATGGTGCGGTCAATTTTATGAAGGCTGCACTAATTTATGCTGATCGAATCACAACAGTGAGTCCAACGTATGCTGAGGAAATACAAAACCCATACTATGGGGAAAAGCTTGATGGACTTTTAAGAAAACGCAGCGAAGCTGTGACAGGAATTCTTAATGGCATAGATTATAGAGCCTATGATCCGCAAAAAGACCCTTATCTGGCCAGGCCGTTCGATAATCTACCTCTTGCAAAACAAGAGAACAAAAAACACCTACAAACAATCATGGGTCTACCTATTCGGGATGACATCGCTGTCCTAGGGATGGTCTCCAGATTAGCGGAACAAAAAGGGTTAGATTTGTTGGCCCATGTCATGGACGAAATTCTAGCGGAAGAGGTTCAAATTATCATCTTAGGTACAGGCGAGCAGCGTTACGAAGAAATGTTACGCTATTTCGCCTTAAACTATCCCGAGAAAGTTGGGCTTTGCTTAAAATTCTCGGATGAAATGGCACATAAAATCTATGCAGGGGCGGACATGTTCTTAATGCCTTCACGTTTTGAACCTTGTGGTATAGCCCAAATGATCGCCATGCGTTTCGGAACGATTCCGATCGTTCGAGAAACGGGTGGATTAAAAGACACTGTTCTTCCGTACAATGAGATCTCCTGTGCTGGGAATGGTTTTACTTTCGTTGACTTTAATGCCCATGAATTGCTGTTTGCAGTACAACGTGCATTAAGACTATTCCACTCAGATAAGCAGGTGTGGGCTGATCTGCGCCAAAGAGTCATGGAGAAGGATTTTAGTTGGGAGAGATCCGCGAATGCTTATATCGAAATCTATGAGGCGCTCTTATTACCCTAGATAAGCAAGCCCAGTAGGAAAATATTTCATCGCAAGGATACAGGTGAGTAAAATGGGATTTAAGGCGTATCACAATTCTCACGACGTGTTTTACCGTGAACCGTTTGGTGCTGTTATGTGTGGACAGAAAGTCTTTTTCCGATTGGAAACATTTTCGGAGGTTCCAGTTGATACCTGTTTTCTTCGTTTTTGGGTAAATGATCAAGAAGTAACAATTCCACTGCTTAACCCCTCTTTGCCTATGCCTGAAGCGATCAATGATAGATGTTTATTCCAAGGAGAATATACAGTACCTAAAAGTCCAGGGCTTATCTGGTACTACTTCAGAATTCAAGTAGGAAATCAGACATACTATTATGGCAATAACCCTCAAAAAATGGGTGGGGTAGGTCAACTTTTAGATCAGGAGCCCCCCTCTTATCAAGTAACAGTTTACAAACCAATGGTCGTACCAGAATGGTATAAACGAGGAGCGATGTATCAGGTCTTCGTTGATCGATTTTATCAGCACCAGGGAAACAATTTGTACCCTCGAAAAAATGCTCTATTACATACCAATTGGTCAGATTCTCCGGTCTATATTAAGGATGAGCTTGGTCGGGTTACAGATTGGGATTTTTTCGGCGGAACCTTACAAGGGATCATAGAGAAATTACCTTACTTCAAAGGTTTGGGCATTAGTATTCTCTACTTAAATCCAATTTTTGACGCACCAAGTAATCATAAATATGATACTGCAGATTATCATCGGATCGATCCAATGTACGGTGATGATAATATTTTAAAACAATTGATTGACACTGCAAAGGGTTATGGAATCTCTATTATCCTTGACGGAGTCTTTAGTCACACCGGCAGTGACAGTATCTATTTCAATAAATATGGTAATTACCCTGGGATTGGTGCTTACCAATCGGAGGATTCTCCGTATTCTAATTGGTATTCGTGTACATTAAATAACCTGGAATATCCATGCTGGTGGGGTGTTGACTCTCTCCCTGAAGTGAATGAAATGGACCCATCCTACCGACAGTTCATATATGGATCGGAGGATAGTGTTGTCAAGAAATGGGTATACATGGGGATCGCAGGCTGGCGATTAGATGTAGTGGATGAACTGCCCGACCAGTTTATACAGGAATTACGGCATTCACTGAAAAGTATCTCTCCTGAGAGTGTCTTGATCGGAGAAGTATGGGAAGACGCTTCGAACAAAGTAAGTTATGGCAAACAACGGGAGTATTTCTTAGGGGATGAACTTGATGCCACGATGAACTATCCTTTTCGGGCTTCTTTCCTTCGTTTTATTCTTGGATTAAGTGACTCTAGTGCCCTTCATCGAGAGGTCATGAGTTTATTTGAAAATTACCCTCGGGAGAATTTCTATGCAGCGATGAACTTGATCGGAAGTCATGATACAGAACGTATTTTGACAGTTCTAGGAGAAGCCCCTCCAGAACAAAGTCTAACTAAAACAGAACAGAGGAATTTCCGCTTATCCCCGACGGCCCGACAATTGGCAGTACGGAGACTTAAATTATTGAGTTTAGTTCAAATGACGTTTCCAGGAGTGCCTTGTATTTATTATGGGGATGAAGCAGGGGTAGAAGGGTATACAGACCCTTATAATAGGGGGACCTATCCTTGGGGTAAGGAAGATCACGAAATCATGAGTTGGTACCGACACATTCTACGCCTTCGAGCGGAATATGAAGTATTACAAACGGGTGATTTTAAATCGCTTTCATTAAATCAGGATGTTTACGGTTTTATACGGACAGGAGACAAGGAAGAAATCATCATTTTGATCAATCGTAACTCTGAAGACACAAAAACCGTAAATCTCAGTTTAGATTCCATGCTGCAGCCGTTTTCTTTTATGATTGATTTAATTAACGGAGAGATGTTTACTCCGGAAATGTTAAATGCCTTATCTATAGAAGCATTAGGCAGTAGAGCATTACTATGTAAAAGAACCTTGCCTGATAAGTTACACCTTCAGCGTTCATGTGGGGTATTACTACATATCAGTTCTTTACCTTCTTCGTGGGGACAAGGTGACTTTGGGCAGGAAGCTTATAATTTTGTCGATTTCTTAACAGACGCAGGACACTCCTTATGGCAAGTACTACCTATTAATCCCAGTGGAGTAGGGGGCTGCCCTTATCAAAGTGAATCTGTTTTTGCAGGAAACCCGATGTTCATTAGTCTCGATCATCTAATCGGCGAGGGTCTTTTAAGTTTGGAAGAAACTCGTGCTAAGTACAATGAGGTACGAAGCTTTGGTCTTCGGGCTAGTTTGCAATCCCAAGCATTTAAAGAACTGAAACATATCCTACTCAGCAAGGCATATCAACGGTTTTTAAGACAACTTGACGTTATATCCCATTCAAAATCAACTTATCTCTCTTCAGAGAACTTTGTAGATTTCCAAACTAAAAATAAATTTTGGCTTAATGATTATCTTCTTTACCGTGCCTTAAAAGCTCACTTTAAAGAAGTACCCTGGTATGATTGGGAACCTGAGATAGCTTTACGTAAGTCAACGGTCTTGGCCGAATATTCGAAGCGTCTTCATGATGAAATGAGTCTAGTTCTATTTTTGCAATATACATTTTTCTATCAATGGAATAAACTTAAAATCTATGCCAATGGGAAAGGGGTTCAATTAATAGGAGATATTCCTCATTTTGTTGCTGCCGATAGCTGTGATGTATGGGTGAATCGCGGTTTATTTGTTCTCGATGAACATGGTAAACCTGCAAAAACAGTTGGAGTACCTCCTGATTATTTTAGTAAGACAGGCCAGTCTTGGGGGAATCCCATTTATGACTGGAATGAACTGGAGGGTACCCAATATGACTGGTGGAAAAAGCGGTTACAGTTTGGAATAGTACTATTTGATTACATCCGACTTGACCATTTCCGGGGTTTTGAGGCTTATTGGGAAATAGATGCAGGAGAAGAAACAGCGGAAAAGGGTCGTTGGATAAAAGGGCCTGGAAAACGATTCTTCGAGAGTATGCTAGAAACATTAGGGAAATGCCCCTTTATTGTAGAGGATTTAGGAGTTATAACAACGGAAGTTAAGATTTTAAAACAGATTTTTGGATTTCCAGGGATGAAAGTTCTTCAATTTACACCTCTTGAAGAGATCTCTTCCGACCAGGAGACAGATTTCGTTTACTATACAGGAACCCACGATAATAACACCTTATTAGGTTGGTATGAAAAGAACAATTTAGCTGTTGATAAAAACTTAAACAACAACGAAGTTGACTTTAAGGTCCAAAGCAAGGAAGCATGTCGTAAATTAATTCAGGAAATATACAAGAGCCCGGCGGCGTGGGTAATAATCCAGATGCAAGATATTCTAGGATTAGATGAAAAGGCCAGAATGAATATTCCAGGAACAGTTCATGGCAATTGGCAATGGCAACTAGAAAGTAACGTGAATATGGATGAAATTAAGACTTGGCTGCATTGCTTAGCAGAGAAATCAAAGAGAATGCATCTAATATAAACCATAGAGAAAACCGAAAGAAAAATTTTAAGGCTTGCCCGGTCGGGCAAGCCTTAAAATTTGTGTTATACAATAATTTTTGGGATAACGTTATTTACTCGGGGAGAAACGTCGCACAATCTGTCATTTCGGTTGTTTTAGCATTAGGAGATTGTACTTCGATTCTTTCTGCATGGCAGTGATCGCCAGTACCATAATAATGGCAAGTATTAACTAAACATTTAATTCCACCGTTTGGTTGAGTCATTTTCTTGGTTTGTCCAGACATGTAAAAACTCCTCCTTTTAGTTTGAATTCTTATTTATAATGTCCAGATTGTTTAGTTTGATGTCTACCAATTTATTACAAGCAAATATATTATCAGACTTTAAAAATTCAACATAACAGTAATAATAATATTTTGGGAATTCCTTGAATAATCTCATATATTTCAAGTAGTGTCATACTAAGTACGGGATGCAGTGTGCTATAATCGATATAGGTATTGTCCCTTCGCTCACGAAAATTCTGCTTAACTTGCCTTTAATTAGTTAATCACTATTGATTTTTTGCAGCGGAAGTATAAATGAATTCGGAATGGAAGAGGAGGATATAATTTATGAAAAAAATCTTAGGCTTAGTGTCTTCACAAAGAAAATTAGCCAATGGGGAGATTCTGATCAAGGAGGCAGCTGCCTCGATAGGAGAAGAATTCGAGCTAGAACTCATCAAATTGCCCGAGTTAAATCTTCAACCGTGTAAGGCTTGCTATGCTTGTTTAGTCCCAGATCAGCGTTGCCCAATTACGGATGACTTATATTTTTTATTAGATCGAATAAAAGAGGCGGACGGGATTATTCTAACCTCCCCATGCTATGTTTTGGGCCCAGCGGCCATCACAAAGTTGTTTGGGGATCGGACGATTGCCCTTGTTCAACATCTAGATGAACTTTGGGGAAAACCTTGTGTGATTATTACCACTGCTGGGATTAAAGGTTGGGAAGGTTATACCTTGTCAGCTTTGATTGCTAGCGCTCGCTTCCTAGGCCTTGATATAAAGGATGCCCATATGTTTTTAGGGGCACTTCCCGGGGAAACTTTGGTAAATCCAGAATCAATGGAACGTATACGTGCCTTGGGAGCGTCGTTATTCGGAAAGCCCCGTCAATCAGAAGCGGGTCAATGCCCCACCTGCTGGTCTGAACTCTGGAAGTTTCCTACACCCAATCATGCTGTTTGCCCACTTTGTGGTCAGGAAGCAGAGGTTCGCTATAATGAAAATGGTATACAGTGGAATTTCAGCGAAACGGGTCACCGTTTTGAAAAAGAAGCTTTGAAAGAACACTTTCAGGTTTGGTTAGTTGACCAAGTCCGAGAATTTGGTAACCGCCGCAAAGAGTTGTCGTTAATACGTAACCGCTATAAAGGACAGGATAAGTGGATAAAGCTGAATTAAGAGCACAATGGCAATTGAAACTGAGACAATCCGGAAAAGGAAGTAATCTTTTTGTTACAGGTGCCCTAATCAAGGGAGAATAGGGATTTGGGTGAAAACCCGAACAGACCCATGGTAAAGTTCATGGTCAATTTTCTGTTCACCTGCTGAACATAAAATTGACTGTGAGCTTTTTATTTAGGCTTTACTGCCTTAAAAAAGGGAGTAAAATTGGGTTATCTTGGCCGCGATTTTAATAAGCCAACTTCATGTTCCCTTGATTCCTATTGTCATTTCGATTATTCTTATGACAGGATTTACATTTGCACCGAAGCGCGACTTCACCTAGGGGTTTTGTAGCTCTCAGCAAAGAGTTCCTTCCATAACCATTCAGGGTTGTAGCACCAAGGACATAGGATATTAAGATAAATATTTGGATAAAGGTAAGGATTAAACGATTAACTATAAAGCCTTATCAATTTAGTTAGGTAGGAGAGGAAACAATGGCACGAAATAAAGATCGACATACTTGGCGAGAAGGATATACTACAGGGAGTTGTGCTGCCGGTGCTGCTAAAGTAGCCTGTCTACTCGTCCGAGGGGACAGTTTACCTGATCAGGTGGAGATCCCCCTGCCGAATTCTGGTCGTTTAAAGATGCCTATTGAAGGTGGAGAATCGAACGATTATGTTGCCAAAGCGTGCATTCTCAAAAACGCTGGCGATGATGCGGATATCACACATGGACTTGAAATCTGGGCAGTAGTACGCAAGCTTTCCCCTCAAGGCATTGTTCACATCCGAGGAGGACGAGGGGTTGGAACTGTTACAAAAAAAGGATTAGCCATGGAAGTTGGGCAAAGCGCTATTAACCCTGTGCCCAGAAAAATGATTCTTGAAGCAGTCCGGGAAGTCTTCCCTGAAGAAGAGCTTGAAATAATCATCGAAGTTCCTGATGGAGAGGATGCAGCGCAGCGTACTCTCAATCCCAGGTTAGGGATTGTCGGAGGAATTTCCATACTGGGGACAAGTGGAATTGTCCGTCCAATGTCTGAAGAAGCATTTAAAACATCCATATTACCGGAGTTAGATCAAGCTGTGGCCTATGGCCATAAAACAATCGTGCTTACTCCAGGACACTATGGGTATCGAGTTGCAACAGAACGATTTAAGGTTCCCACTGAAGCTATAATCCAAATGAGTAACTTTGTAGGCTTTCTTTTGGAAGAAGCTGCCTATCGAGAAATTAAACAAGTCATCTTACTAGGGCATATCGGAAAACTGATTAAAGTCTCTGGAGGAATTTTTCACACTCATAACCGTGTTGCTGATGCCCGCAATGAAGTATTACTGGCTCATGCTGCACTCGCTGGGATAAATGTTGAAACCTTAGCTCGTCTGGCAGAATTTCCAACAACTGAGGGAGCAACCCTAGAACTTTTAAACCTCGGAGAGCAAAAGTTGCTTCACCACCTAGCACATTTAGCCAGCGAACGGGCCCAAGCGTTCACCTTTGGACGTCTGAGTGTTGGAACGATTATGACGTTATTAAATGGCCAACCGATTGGCTGGGATCCAAAGGCTCGTGAAATTGTAGAAGAACAATGCTGGGATTGGTCTGTTGATTCAGGAGATCATTCTTGAGCGGTTGCAGATCATTAAATACGGAAGAATAAAAAAAGTAAGAGCCAAATCTATAAATCGATTTCCGCTCTTACTTTTATTTATTTGCCTCTTCTCCAAAGACTATTAGGTTACATAATCCACAATCATTTTCCTTACACATTCTTCGCAATTTAGTATCTCTTGCGAGTTTGGTAATTTACCTCTTACAGAGCAATCCTGGTTATACTGCTCGCAAGTTCCACCGCTTACTTTACCTTTTGAGGAATGCATTAACATGATTCCTCGATAGAGTAATTCACAGCCTCTGATATCAGCATCGAGAGTCCAATCATCAAAATCAGATAGTGCTTCCGATATTGAATTATATTGATAATACTCGGAATTTCTTGCTTTGATTGGGCTCGCAACGACCCAAATTTTATTTGGATTATTTTTCACTAAGGTGGCCTCCCAAAATTTTGACTTACATCTCCTAAGATGTCTCAACGCATATTCTACATTATATCTTTCATGCAGTCTACGAATTTTGTTATTTTTATTAGGCAGCAAATGGGTCTGTCTTATATCATATTAGAGCTATTTTATGGTATTAAACTCTTGACCCCTTTGGGAAAATCCGAGAATTTCACTACTGCATCCCTTCATTTTGTTTTCAAACTCCTTGACGATTTCAGGGCGATCTGCAAAGTGCATTGGAATGAAAATCCGAGGAGTAAGCTCCTGAATGAAGTACTCTGCTCCTGCACTATAGTTTTGTTCTAGTCTCGGGTCAACAGGGAAGAATGCAATATCGATAGTTTCCCCTTCCCCTTCCCCTTTGATTTTTTGAACCTCGTCTTTAAAATCTTTTTCGGCCTTCGCCATTTCCTCCGGAGTGTCACTATACCAGTACCACCAGTTTAAATCCCCTGCATGAAAGAGTCGGATACCTTCAGTTTTAACGAGAAAACATACCCCTATATCTGTGGAATTATAGGCCTTTATTATTAAGTCCTTCATTTCAAGCTCCTCGTATGGAGATACAACGTTAATGTTTTTATGTTTTTGACGAACACCAATATCATGGCTTAAAATGTATTGAATATCCGGTCTCTCTTTTTGCCATTCGAGGATCACTGGATTAAAATGATCAGGATGACTATGAGAGGAAAAGATAAAAATGTTTTTGGGACTTTCTTTGACTAAACTTTCTACCTTGCCTTGATAATAATCAAATATAAGCAGATTTCTATCTGTTTCCACCAAAAAACCGCTGTGGAACAAATATTTGATTTTGATATTTGGATTTCCCATTGTTTTCACCTCGTAATGATTATACAATAATTATTATGCTCTACGGGTTAGCTATTCAAGTTTTAGAATATACATAACGGATTCGGGAAGAAAAAATTGAGCAGAAAATGAAAGGAAGAGTATCACTATGAAATTTCGATTTGACCATAACAATATTAATGTGTTTGACCTTGAAAAGAGCATAAAGTTTTACAAGGATGCCTTAGGGTTAGTTGAAGTTAAAAGACATATGCAGGCCGACGGAGAATTTATCCTTGTTTATCTTGGAGACGGTAATACCCAACATAGTTTGGAGCTAACTTGGTTAAGGGATAGAACTGAAGCCTATAACCTAGGAGAGAACGAATTCCACGTTGCTTTTACGGTTGATGATTTTGAAGCTGCTTATGAACATCACAAGAAAATGGGTTGTATCTGTTACGAAAACAAGGAAATGGGGATATACTTCATTAACGATCCGGATAATTACTGGGTAGAAATTCTACCCGTAAGATAATGTCAATAAAAGCTATAAATTTAACTTATTTACAATTAAATTTGTTATGTATATATAATTTTATTAAAAAACTTTTGAAATAGAGGAATTTCGTATATACTTATAGAATAGTACCCTTAAGTCAGTTTGCGAAACTATATTTTAATTTAATATTTAATACTTAAGGTCCTCTTTGAGAGGAACAAACAGGGGAAGTCGGTGAAAATCCGACGCGGTCCCGCCACTGTAAACAAGGAGTTCTTTTCGTAATCCTAGCACAAATACTAGGATGGGAAAAGAATGATGATTTGAAGTCAGGAAACCTGCCTTAAGTAAAATCACAGACCTACGAGCGATAGGGGATGTGTGTGTTTATTTAGGGTAAACATACGAGCTGCTCAAGCTCGTTTTTTATTTATCCATCTATAAAAAACATACATTCATCAAACAATGGAAGAAGGTTTTCAATGTTACGGGTCATCGGTATCGGTCCTGGTAGGCAGGAATGGTTGCCACCTGCAATCACTGAACTTGTAAGTAACTGCGACATTTTAATTGGGGGATCCAGAGCTCTTGAACTTTTTCCGGATTTTTCAGGGCGCCAATATACCCTATCGGGTAATCTTGCCCATAGTCTTGAAGTGATTGCCAATACCCTTCCGGAAAATAAAGTTATAGGAGTTTTAGTATCTGGTGATCCTGGGTTTTTCAGTTTCTTGCCAAGGCTCAAGAAGGAATTTCCTGAAGAGAGAATCGATGTCTATCCCGGAATTAGTTCACTTCAGTTCGCTTTTGCGAGAGCCGGACTTCCTTGGCAGGAGGCTAGGTTTGTGAGTGTTCATGGTCGAGAATTATCTGTATTACCTAGGGTGATAACACGTCCGACTGCAGTCTTGACAGGCGGAGAAAATACCCCTCAGAAAATTGCGCAGCTTTATTTGGACCTTGGCTCCAATCCTCAAATATCTGTTGGCAATTCTCTTGCATATCCGGAGGAAGTCTGGGAAACGATGGATGCTGAGCATTTGGCTCAGGAAAAGACAATCTTAAAAAACGCCATTGTTATCCTGTATCCAGATATTAGACAGAATACTAAGCAAAACACGAGTCGCAGAATTGGTATTTCAGATGCAGAGTTTTTAAGAGGAAAGGTTCCCATGACCAAGGCGGAAATTCGAATACAAGTCCTTGCCAAAGCTCAGATTGCCTCATCAGACCATGTTGTGGATATTGGGGCCGGTACAGGCAGTATTAGTATTGAAGCGGCGGGCCTCGCTTCAGAAGGGGTTGTCTATGCCATTGAACATAAGCTTGAGGCTCAAGAACTTATTCGTGCTAATCAACAAAAATTCGGGGTCCCTAATCTTCGCCTGATTGCTGGAGCGGCACCCGATGTATTTGGAGAGCTTCCCCCTGTAAATGTTTGCATTATCGGTGGAAGTAGTGGGCGGTTATCGGAAATATTAAACAATGTCCCCCTCGTTGAGGGAGGCAGAATTGTGATCACGGCAGTAACCCTTGAAACAATGTCTCGAGGACTGCAACTGCTTAAGGATTATCATTATCAGGAAATTGAG
>JAUZPJ010000260.1 GCA_030706025.1 Bacillota bacterium
GCCTATGACGTTGAATTCGGTTTCAATGAGGCATTTTCACTCATGGTGCAGTGTGAAGATCAGGTAGAGATTGATGATTACTGGGATAAACTTTCTGCGGTACCTGAGGCCGAGCAGTGCGGCTGGCTGAAAGACCAATTCGGATTATCTTGGCAGATCGTTCCAGCTAGCATGAACGAGATGATGAGCAATGGCTCAAAGGAAGAAATTCAAAGAATTACAGACGCTTTCCTCAAGATGAAGAAGTTCGATATCGAAGCTTTAAAACGTGCGTATCATGGAGATGTTTAGGGTTGGGGGTAAAGTTGGCTATGGGAAATAAACCGGTAATCACCATTGAAACCATCGTGAATAGAGATATGAATCATGTCTGGACATGTTGGACAGATCCAAAACACATCATGGAATGGAACAATGCCTCGGAGGATTGGCACACACCCTCGGCAGAAAACGATCTGAGGGTAAGTGGTACATTTACATACAAAATGGCCGCCAAGGATGGCAGCTTTAGCTTTGATTTCGGTGGTGTTTATGATGAAGTTCAATACGGAAAGCGGATTTCCTACACCATAGGGGATGGACGTAAGGTCGCAATCGACTTCGTGGAATTAGATGGAGGTGTTAAGGTTACAGAGACCTTTGAGGCCGAGGAGACTCATTCCTTGGAGATGCAACAAGGCGGATGGCAAGCGATTCTTGACAATTTCAAGCACTATGCAGAAACGAATTAGCTTTTGATTTTGACCTACCCAGATTACAACAATTTACGCATATCGGTTGTGTTACAATAATGTATGGAAAAGAGCATCGTTGAAGAAAATGAACCAAACTTAGCGATTCCTTGGTTTACAATTGCATAAGAAAAGCAAGGAAGTTTTGAAACATGTATTTTATTTGGGCGCTTGATACATGTGGAATAAGTAGCGCAACCGGCCTAGTTTATA
The DNA here is from genome assembly GCA_030706025.1 of Bacillota bacterium. Lineage (GTDB taxonomy): Bacteria > Bacillota > Desulfitobacteriia > Desulfitobacteriales > Desulfitobacteriaceae > Desulfosporosinus. The sequence goes on from JAUZPJ010000260.1 coordinate 945, forward strand.
AATTTAATTTATAAACTAGGCCTTTTATTTCAGTTCTAAAGGCTAAAGATTATAACCAAATCGATTCTGTCGTGAGGTGTTTTTATGTCGATTCTAATCGTAGACGACTCGTTATACAGTCAACGTATGAACCAAGCTCTCCTTGAGTCTGGGGGCTATAAGGACATTTTAATTGCCCAATCTGCTACAGAAGCCTATCAATTCCTTGATCAATGGTCCATAGACGGAAAAGAAACCATCGATTTAATTCTTATGGATATCATAATGCCCGATGTTGATGGGATCGAGGCTTGTCGTATGATTAAACAGAACCAAGCTACTCTTGATATCCCAATAATTATGGTAACATCGAAAACGGAAAAAGAAGCACTTCAATCGGCATTCTCTGTTGGCGCCATAGATTATATTACGAAACCATTGGACAATATCGAATTGTTAGCTCGCGTGCGCTCAGCGTTAAAACTAAAGAAAGAAATAGACTGCTGTAAAGCAAGGGAATCAAAATTATTAGAGGTTACTCGTCAACTGGAAGCACTTAACAAGACTCTACAACAGCTTTCCTCAACGGATGGGTTAACGGGAGTTCCTAACCGCCGTCATTTTGACGAAGAGTTGGCCGACGAACTCAGTCGGGCCAAACGAGAAAAGACTCCTCTATCCTTATTAATGCTCGACATTGATTTTTTCAAACTCTATAATGATACATATGGCCACTATCAAGGGGACGATTGCTTACGTATGGTAGCATTAACAGCTCAAAAGGCCATCAAGAGACCAGGCGATTTTATTGCTCGCTATGGCGGTGAAGAATTTTCTGTTATATTACCGAATACTAACTCGGCGGGTGCTTTTACAGTAGCCGAAAAAATCCGAGTGGACATTGAGAATTTAAAGATTCCTCATATTGCATGCAATTATAATAATATTGTTACGGTTAGTTTAGGGGTAAGTAATTTTAAGCCAGGGGATGACATTATTCCGGCTGACCTAATAAAGCAGGCTGATCACGCCTTATATCAGTCTAAAAAAGCAGGACGCAATAGAGTTTCAACATTTTGATTATTAATAGATCCAAAAATAGATAGGTCATGAACTATTTTTTGAGAGGGTATTAAAAGAGTACTAAGGCTTTTATGCAATAGGCTCGTTAGAAAAAACCGAGGCAAGTTACAGTGAACTGCCCCGGTTTTCATTATTCTTCTGTCGTTTAGTTTTCATCGTTTTGATTTACTGGGGTCTCTCCCTTTGAAGATTCGCCAAAATGTCCGTGTTTAAAGGGGTGCCCACAGTGTCCATGTCTCCCGCCATGATGTGCATGGTGTTTGTGCATGGCTTTAATAAACTGATGAAAAGGGGAACCGCTGCCAGGATGTTCGAAGCCAGCTTTCTTAGCTTTTTCTTTGAAATTCAGGAACGCCTCAAACGCTTCCAACTTCGCTCTAAGACTCTCTTTGTCCCCCTTAAGGGTCACTGTAAAACCTTCTTCATTTTCTTCGAAGGCAAACTTAAAGTTCTCTAGATTCATCATTATCTCTCCCTTTTCTAAGTCTATTTCAATTTGTGTGAACCTCAACGTTTATAAGTTATCCCCGAACGATGCGATTGTTCGGAAAAGCTGTTTTTAGGGATGAAATCGCGGTTTTCGAAATCCTGAAGTTTGTCGCATGGCTCTGCTTCTTCGGCTCATTCTCGTTTGGCTCGAAGAGTATGAGTTGCCTTTTATAAATGTGACGAAAGCAAGAGCTGAAAGGAGAATTAGCATTAATCCAACCTTATAATAGGGACCCTCTAGCAAAATCGATCCCGAGATTAAGAAACCACTGCTAAAAATCGCTCGTGCAATTCGGCTTGTCTGGTCCCTCTGGGACTGTAAGAGATTTGACTCAAAACTCTTTGATGGATAAAGTTTAATTTCACCGACCTCTAACCCAGTAATAAGTCGGTTTAGTTTTTCAGGCAGAGAAATAACCTCTGTGAGGGTCTTCTTTGCTTGGTCAAGAATTAAGCCTTTAGTGTCATTTTCCGATCCTTCTCCCAATAGCAACCCCTCTGCATAAGGTCGAAGAGTCTTTATAAGATCAAGCTGAGGGTTCAGTCCACCACAGATCCCCATAATCGTTAAAAGCGACTTCCCTAAAAACAAAGTTTGCGCTGGAATTTGAAACGGTTGGGAATACATAAATTCTCTTAATTCTAAAAGGAACTCATCTGAATTGACGTTATTTAGGCTCGGATCCTTAAAGACATTGGCCAATATAAGTTTGAGCCCTTTTGCTAAGGTTTGTTTATCAGCATATGGCCTAAGGAAACCAAGCTTTTCAAAGACAGTCACCATTTGATCGGCATCTTTTTTGAATAAGGCAATGACGAAGGCAATTAATTCTTCTCGCATGCCTTTTTCAATCCGCCCGACCATTCCGAAATCTAGGAAAACGAGAGTTCCATCGTCTTTCACAAGTAAATTACCCGGATGAGGATCTGCGTGGAAAAACGCATCGGTTAGTAATTGCTGCACATAAGCGGAGATCAAGGTGTCTGCAATCGTTGAGCGATCTAATCCGACCCTTTCTAGAGTCTTATAATCGTTCACTTTGTAACCAGAGACATATTCCATCGTTAGAACATGCTGAGTTGTATATTCCCAATATACTTCAGGAACGCTGATTCTGGAGTCTCCGGAAAAATTCGCTCTGAAAGTATCCGCATGCCGACCCTCTTTGATGTAGTCGAGTTCATCAAGTGTTGTTTCAACAAACTCATGATATATCAGCTCTAGATCGACGGCTGAGCTAATCTTGGGGTATCGCTTGGCGAAGGTCACCATAAACCGGAGCGCGTTAAAGTCGGTTTGAATAATTTCCTCGATGCCAGGGCGCAATATCTTTACTGCTACTTTAGTATGACCCTTTATCTCAGCGATATGAACCTGCCCCAAGGAGGCTGAAGCAACTGGTTCTTGAGAGAAGTTCGTATAAACCTCAGCTATTGCACAGCGGTATTCTTCTTCTATCCGCTTGATAATTTCTTCCGTTCCGACCGGTTTGACGGCATCTTGCAACTTTGAAAGTTCACTTGTGTACTCCTCAGGTAAAACGTCTACCCTGGAACTGAAAAATTGCCCCAGTTTGATCAGAAGCCCCCCAAGTTCGGCAGCCGTTTCAGTAAATACGCTGGCTTGCTTTCGATAGATTGATTTGGTCTGCTTCTGATAGTTTTCTTCTGTAAGAAATCGTTTTTTCTTATTTACCCACCAAAGTTGAACGACAAATTGGAGAAACATCGAGATGATCGTTCGAAAGCGTTTATCTTTAAAAAACCTTGTGATAATTGGCATCAGTTTCCTCCTCTTTAGGCCGCGACCATGACACTTGCTTTACTGCTGCTTTTAAACTGTTTCTTTACTTCA
>JAUZPJ010000261.1 GCA_030706025.1 Bacillota bacterium
ATAAATGACGCCTATAATTTTTCCAATCCATTTACCAAGAATTATTTCAGTAATTTGTAATAAGTTCTTTTTGGGATACCGTGCCAAAAGCGAAATCACCATGAGTCCATAAGGAATTGCTACGGCAAATCCCGGCAAGACGATCATCCAGCCGTCTCGCCCACCTGCTCCAACGACTATTTTAGCTATAGGGAGAAAGGTGGTACCCAAAAGTACCGCGGCCCCTAAGGTAAAGAATTGATGGGGAGAGATTCTTTCCATTGTCATCCTTTCCCTTTCTCACCTGATTGGGGGTTCTCAACATCAAGAAATTGAGGACGTCGTTTTAACGCCCACCAAGGGGCCCGAACAATCGTATCTTGCAAGAGGGCCCGAACTCGCAAAGGGGCAACAGGACTTAGGTATGGCACACCGAACGAACGAAGACTTAAGAGGTGAACTATAACTAAATAAAGGCCCACAGACACCCCAAAAAAACCAAGAAAGCCTGCTAAAATCATAAATGGGAATCGAATAATCCTAACCACAAGACCCAAATCGAAGGTCGGAATTGCATAACTCGCTATAGCGGTCAATCCAGTAATTATGACCATCAGTGGACTGACTAGGCTGGCTTTCACCGCGGCGTCACCGATAACAAGTGCCCCTACAATCCCAATCGTCGACCCAATAGGTTTTGGTAAGCGGAGCCCCGCCTCCTGTAATATTTCTAAGGCAATCGTCATGGTTATGGCCTCTAGAAGGGCTGGAAAGGGCACACCTTGCCGGCTTGCCGATATGCTCATCAAAAGATCTGTTGGGATAATTTCCTGATGAAATGTCGTAACCGCTATATATACGCTAGGAGCTACTATAGCCACAAATGCTCCTACATACCGAATAAAGCGAGAAAGAATTGCTACCACGGCCCGTTGGTAATAGTCCTCATTTATATTTAAAAACTGCCACAACGTTGCCGGTACCACAAGTACTACTGGGGTTCCATCAACAATAATGCCTACTTTTCCTTCCATTAACTTCCCTGCCAAAACATCCGGACGCTCCGTAAAGGCGAGTTGAGGAAAGGGTGAGTAGGGATTGTCTTCAATCATTTCCTCGATATATCCACTCCCTAGCATGCTATCTATCTTGATAGTAGCTATTCTTCTTAACACTTCAGAGACGATATCTGGACTCGCTAATTTTTCAATATAAGTGACGACAACATCTGTATTCGTCATATCACCAAGTTTTAATGAAATCATCCGTAGAGAAGGATGTTTGATCTTGCGCCGTACTAGTGAGGTATTTGTTCGAAGCGTTTCCGTAAATCCTTCACGTGGTCCTTTGACGATCGACTCAGTGATCGGTTCAGTAACACCGCGATTATCCCATCCCTTGGCACCGAGAACGATTCCCTCTTTAATATCACCGAAAAAAATAACCGCATCACCGGACAAGACTGCATCTATTGCTTCTCCCATTTTGGATATTTTCTTAAGTTCCAGGCCAGGAAGCAGACTCTGAAGTTTTTCTACAACATTACTTAAAGTCGCTTGGGCAAATTCCTGATGTCCCGCTAAATCAACCATGAGCGGTTTTAGAATAAATTGATCTAGTAAATTCTTATTAACCATTCCATCCACTGCCGCTACCATACAGGGTATCCGTTCTTTCCCTTGAAGGGAAAACTCTCTGAATACAACGTCGCTGCTTGTCGATAAAATTTCCTTGACTTTAGTTCCTGATAAAGGCTCTTCCATCTCTTCATCAAACGAATACGAGGGAGCCTTTCGTATCTTCCGTTCTCCCGTCGGGCGAATGGTAAGTTCTTTGATCATTTTCATCCAACTGCGCATTTTTCCCTCTCCTTTATCTAACTTATTTTGTCCGACAACGATTCGATTATTCTTAAGTCTTTGCTTCCCTTCAATACAGCCCGAAACTAAACCCCCTTCCCCTAAATCTTATGGTTAAGGTTTCAATCGTCAGAAACACAAATTGGGGACGGTTTCTAACTTGCATGCAAGCAGGAACCGCCCCTAAACTTATAATCCTTTAATAAAACCACTGTTTAACCTCGTCCGAGATAACCTGGTTTCCACGTTTGTAGAATTCTCAAATAATAGTTAGCTTCTCTTAAGGTATGATCGGTTAAGAGGGGAGATAGCAAGGATTTTAACTGACAGGCCAGAATGAGTTCTGTACCTGAAGCTTTAAATTCGGCAACAGCTAAAGTTGCACTAAGATTCTCTTGGATTAGTTGTCCAAAGCTAGAAGCCGGTAATCCCTCTCCTTTCATCTTGTGTTCCAACTTTTCAAAGCGTCTCGCAAAATCTCGAGCCTTCCGGCAAAGTTCCTTCTCAGACGGATCTAAGAAGTGCGCAACAAACTCAGCATGTTCGCCCATAATCTCATCCCAAAATACTTCTTGCTCAAGAAGATCTACACGAGCATCCACGAACTGATTGTTCTGCAATCGTTTTAAAACCTTAAGATAGAACAAAGCTTCCCTGTAGACATGTGTAAACTGTGAAGGAAATAAATTAGTTACCAAACAGCACTTAGTGACTTGATCTAATATCATAGCCTTGAACTCCGCAAAGGCGGTTGCTAACTCTATTGCTTTCTGATTTAACCATTGCACATGGGATTTAATATCTTGAGGGATCGTCCCTAGATCTGCTTTTAATCGTAACTCTTCGATCGTTAATGAACTTTCGATATGGATTCCTGTCATTTCCTGTGTTTTCTTCTCTGCTAAAAGTGTAGTACTCGTTACTAATTCTCCCGATTTCAGCACATCTTCTGATGCAGTACAATCGCTCAGCATAATGGCTTCTTTGAGTATTTCATCAAATTGGCACTTAAACTGCTCTGCTTGTTGAACATAGTTAACGTCCTTTGGTAGAAATCCAGCTTGCATAAAAATAGCATGTTCTTTCATAATTCGGGCCATAAACAAATGTAAATCCAACGACTCACGTACGAAATCTCCAACCATTGGTACACTACTCATATTCAAACACCCCCTTTCTTCTTTTGCTCATCTTATTCTTGGGGAAATCAATTTGTTCAACCCGATAAGCACGTTCGTAAAAAAGGAGGTTCACTATTCATCGAGAAACAAGTAAGGGGACTATCCATTGAATATGGTAGTCTTCTTTAAATCCTTAATAGTTCCCCATGCCCACTTTCTGTTAACTCTTTAAGCGATACTGAAAAGACGCAATCAAAAAAGAGAGCAGGTAAAACCTGCTCTCCCAATCGTTCTATTGAGACTTTATGAATTAGTCTCTAGTCCCACTTTTGGTCAGCGAGGCGCTTGTAGGATTCATAGCGAATCTTTGCGTACTTCTCAGCGCCTGCAAAGAGTTCCTCTGCACTTTCTGGGAAAGTATTCAACAAGGACGAATAACGCACCTCTCCCATAATGAACTCACGGAAAGAGGAAGTAGGCTCTTTGGAATCAAGACTGAATGGATTCTTTCCTTGATCCGCGAGATCCGGGTTAAAGCGATAAAGATGCCAATAGCCAGATTCAACTGCTTTCTTCGCTTCAATGACGCTCTTAGTCATTCCAGACTTAAGGCCATGGTTGATACATGGAGCGTAAGCAATAATCAAAGATGGTCCTTTATAAGCTTCTGCTTCTTTCAACACCTTAAGAGTATGAGCCATGTCCGCACCCAATGCGATTTGTGCAACGTAAACATAACCATAACTCATTGCCATAACACCTAGATCCTTCTTGCGAATCTTCTTGCCGGAAGCTGCAAATTTCGCAACTGCTGCGCTAGGAGTTGATTTCGAAGATTGTCCGCCAGTATTTGAGTAAACCTCCGTATCGACCACAAGCACGTTGACGTCTTCCCCAGAGGCCAAGACGTGATCTAGTCCTCCAAATCCAATATCATAAGCCCAACCATCTCCGCCGATAATCCACTGAGATTTTTTAACGAGATGATCCTTCTTAGCAGCAATCTCTCCAAGTACATTATTATCTCCGACGTTCTCTTGGAGACCGGCAAGGATCTTAACGGACGCAGCCTTTGAGGCATCAGCATCATCAGAACCATTAAGCCACTCTTGGAATCCTTCTTTTAGCTCAGAACTAATCTCCTGCTCAAGTGCCTGCTTCATCAAATCAGCCAGTTTTTCACGCTGTTGACGAACTCCTACGTACATACCATAACCAAACTCAGCGTTATCTTCAAATAAGGAGTTAGCCCAAGCGGGACCTTTGCCCTCCTGGTTAGTGGTGTATGGAATTGAAGGAGCACTTCCGGACCAGATAGAGCTACAACCGGTAGCATTGGCGATCATCATGCGATCACCATAAAGCTGGGTGATAAGTTTAAC
>JAUZPJ010000262.1 GCA_030706025.1 Bacillota bacterium
ATTGCTTGTGGACAGTTCAAAACTAGTTTCTCTGAATCTTGAATATACTCATAAAGCTTATCGGAGCTGCGATAGACAAATCCATCGCTCGGACAAACAGCCATGCAAATCCCGCATTCCGTGCAGCGTTTGGCATCGAGTTCACGATATACAGAAATGGCTTGATGGGGACAGGATTCGATACATAACCGGCAAAGATTAACAAATGCCTTTTTGGTATTGAGACAACTATCGTGATTATAGACAATTTGACAATTATATATCATTAAGACACCTCTAGTAAGTAAAGGCTGATAAAAGGCTAAGAATCCGAATTTATATACACCTTTGAAATGAGTTAAAACACTCGTAAAATCAATGGTTTGACTTTGGAGGAGCTAATGTGCTTATTTTGCGGTGGAAGCGTAATCAGTATCTTCAGTCATTATAATATCTTCGACAGGTTCTGATCCTCGATGACCGATTATACTGAAGTTTTCTACTATGAACAGGTATGCTAAACAAGCTATTGATACTAACCCTAAGCTGACTATAATTTCTGACCAAGCAGGGAAATAATGTCCGCCGTATCGGTTCAGATATTTTCCCAATCCTGTGAACACTACATCAAACCTGTTCAGAATGACTCCGGCTACATTAAGTATTCCAAACCAGATCAAGCCTTTACGGGTGCTGGACAAAGAACTGAAGGCTATGATTATTGGTATTATTACGCCAAAAACCAGTTCGCTCAGGAACATGATACTGGGTAGATCAAAGGCAAAAGCATTGGCAAAGGTTCCTTTTACCGCCATATCCACGATCTTTAAGATCAAATACAAGAGCATTGCTCCACCGGATATTCTTGCTAACCCTCTTAAGACAGAGATATCTACTTTATGATCGAATGCCTTCTCGGCTAGACTGCTTTCTACAATTATCATGCCTGCCCCGACAAAAAATGATGATAACAGGAAGAACAGCGGCAGAAATACCGACCACCAAAGCGGGTTCTCTTTCCCTACCATTAGGTAAAACAGTTCGCCCAGTGATGATTGGTGCAGTGTCGGCAGGGTAATACCGATTACCAGCAGTACAGGCATTGCTTTCTTAAGGTATATGTGTAACCCTTTAAATACTTTTTCTGTTGCTATTTCGCAGAATTCCAAGACCTGAATCACTGTATAACATGAAATGCACCAGAAAACTTCAAACAATACGCTGGCATGTCCCCATGATGTGTATGGTCTCCAGAAGTTGAACCATTGTCCTACTTCAATCAATAACCCGAGTACAACAACAATATAACCTAATAATGATGTCAGCATTGTGCTTCTTGCTATGGGATAAAATTTATCCCGTCGTAGTACGTATACTATAAGGGCTGTTCCATATCCGCCTCCTGCCAGGGCTACCCCTAACAGTACGTCAAACGAAATCCATAGTCCCCATGGCCACTGGTCGTTAAGGTTGGTTGTCGCTCCCAGGCCTAATACAAATCGCACCAGGATTACTGCTATGGCTGCGGCTGCTATGGCCATAAACGCCAATCTCATGGGGGTTATTTTAAACCTCCATCTCACACTGCTCAATTTCGCTCCAGCTCGACTTACGAATGTAGTAACAAGTTCCATACATTTCCCTCCATTCTATTTTTTGCTGTATTAATCTAGAGGTTCCTTGTTTTTATTATTAAATAAATATAATCCGGCTAATATGGTCGCCCAAGCGCCGCCAATAAATGGCGTACTTTTCATATATCCTTCTGTGTGAGAAGGCAACGGCTTGGTTGTTACATCCGTTCTGAATTTCATCTGTTCAAATGGCGTATCCGAGATATAAAGCCAGGATGTTCCCCCTGCTTCTTTCTCTCCAAATACTCTATCTACATAACCGTTTTCTTTGATTCTCTTTTTTGCTTCCGCCAACAATTGGTCTCTGTCCCCAAAGGTAATTGCTCCTGTCGGGCACACTGAGGTACATGCCGTTTCCTGATTATTAGCGACTCTTGTCGGGCACATCTGGCATTTCCTTACTCCAGGAATGGCTTTCTTCCATTCGTATCTCAGTATGTCAAATGGACATGCCATCATGCAGTAGCGGCAACCTACGCACAGCTTCTGATCATAGATGACCGGTCCCTCGGGAAGCTTCTGTAATGCTTTGGAGAAACATGATGATACACAGGCAGGATCTTCACAGTGAAAACATTGGGTTTTGACATATCTCCCGACTGATGAGCCGTTCTTCTGTAAGTCATAACGATTTATTGAAGTCCATTCTTCAGGCCATAAGCCATTGTTTGGTTCTTTTGCTCTGTCTGTAGCAGTCTTGGTCTTTTCCTGCGAATCCCATTCAAGTTCATTCCACAATTTGCAGGCTACCGAACAGCTTTCACAACCTATACATTTGGGTATGTCTACGAGTATTCCCCTTCCCATCTTCTCCGCCTCCAAATTAATATAATTTATTGCTTTCGGACTTTTTAACATCAAACTCTGCAGCCCTGGAAATATAATTGGTATGCAGAAGTTCTTCTGCCTTTTCGCTCATCGGAGTGGTTAAGAAATCTGTATAGATTTGTTTGATTTGGGGATTATCATGACTGTTGCGCAGTTTTGCATTAGCATCAATATTATATAAAGCTGCAGCACGCCTATTACGAACATCGTCCGAAGGAGGAGAAGATGCACGGGGTTGTCCGCCACCATATTCGCAGCCTCCGGGACAAGCCATGACTTCAATGAAAGCCCAGGTCGCATTACCTTCCCTGACCTGATCCATAACTGTTCTGGCATTGGCCAGACCGGAAATTACAGCAACTTTTACGTTACCAACACCGGGGATATTAACTGCCGCTTCTTTAACACCCTGCATTCCTCTTACAGGCGTCAAAGCCCAAAGTGCTGAAGGGGGCTGTTGTCCGGTTATAAGATAATAGGCAGAACGAACTGCAGCTTCCATAACACCACCGGTGGTGCCGAAAATTGCTCCTGCCCCTGTTCCGGAACCCATCAGCTGGTCGTACTGTTCGTCAGGAAGAGAGGCAAAATCGATACCTGCTCTCTTGATCATTCTGGCAAGTTCTCTAGTTGTAAGAACTACATCTACATCAGGCGAAACATCACTGTCTTTAAACTCTTCTCTGGCTGAAACCATTTCAGGGCGTTGACATTCAAATTTCTTTGCTGTACAAGGCATAATAGACACTGAAAAGATCTTTTTGGGGTCTACATTGTTCTTTTCAGCATAATAGGTTTTCATTAAAGTTCCTTCCATCTGCTGAGGAGACTTCGCTGATGATAAATTAGGAATAAGATCGGGATAAAAATATTCGACAAATTTAACCCAACCCGGGCAGCATGATGTAAGCTGTGGAATAGGCTTTTTCAATTCGCTTTTAACACGTTTAACAAGCTCAGTGCCTTCTTCCATAATTGTCAGGTCAGCTGTGAAGTTAGTATCAAAAATTACGTCAAACCCTAATTTTCTCAAGGCTGCAACTTGTTTGCCCTGGACATTAGTTCCGACAGGCATACCAAATTCTTCACCAAGACCAATACGAGTTGCTGGTGCAGTCTGAACTACAACTGTGATATTTGGATTTGCGATAGCTTTGAATACTTTATCAGTATCATCCCGTTCCGAAATTGCTCCAGAAGGACACCATTGAGTACACTGTCCACAATTTACACAAACAAATTCTTTTTTAATCGGCAGTTCATAATTTCCAAACACTGATTGAACCTTCTCACATACTTCAATACATTGACCACAAAGAATACACTTTTGGTCATCTCTGATAATTGAAGGATTTAGTGGATCAATTGGAACGCGACCGCGAACGTTGGTTGGCCAGCTGCCTGGTGCATTGTATTGGGTTGGTATCCAACCATTTCCCCCTGCAGCTTTTTCGGCTGTAGCTGGTTCGCCACAACCACCCAAGTTTAGCGAGACACCGACTAAACTTGCTGCTCCTCCAACAAACTTAAGGAAAGAACGTCTGGACAAATTCTTTACTTGTCCTGCTTTGCTTGACATGTGTTTTACCACCTTTTTTAGTAAACTCTCTTTGCAATATTGCTGTTGAAATCTCAACTGAAACTGTTTTAATTGCGTTCTCCACAATTAATTGACAAACATTATCTGAGATTTCAGTTTTCAACAAGTAAAAAGTTTCACTTGTTTTTGTGAACTTTTACACTTTATTTACTGTGCAGTAATGCTCCTTTCTTACGAAAATGTTTGTTGAGCGAACTAGCAACTCTTTTAGTTTAATATCTGAATATCATTTGTCACGTTTATGTACATAAAAAAAGTTTTTTGTTCATAAATAAAACATTTGAAAGGTTTTG
>JAUZPJ010000263.1 GCA_030706025.1 Bacillota bacterium
GCATGCTTTAAGCCCCCAGTATAATGCTCAACTGAGAGTGGATCTGAAGTTGCTGCACCTTCGAAGCGGGTGATCTCGGGGAGTCTTTCCTGAATCAACTTTGAGGTTGTGCTTAAAATTTCTTCAAGATTAACATAAACCCGGACATAAGGTTTTTTTCCTAACGTTGTCGCTAGGTAACAATATTCACACATGCCCGGACAACTTGTGACAAGTGGTAGCTGATAATGAGCAGACGGTTTGCAGGATTGAAACGTTTTGCTGCGACGAACTCCAATAACTAACGTTCTTTTGGCTTCCCGATAACCTTCTACGACATTTTTGCTTGGAATTCCGGTCACCCGATTATGAGAAGTAGTAGGAGTTATGGGTATCCCAAGATGCCGAAAACGCTCAACGAGTGTTTTCCCCAACGAATACTCAAGTACCTCGGGCTCATAAAACACCCGAGTAGGTATGAATTGCTTAACCATCTCTTTTCACCTCAGGAATAGGTTGCCCCAAGGTTACAAAACTAAAACTTTCCGGATTTAAATATCGAAATAAACAACCACAGTAACATAAGACCTGCCATTCCGAAACCTATCTCAATGGCAGGTATTCGCCAAATTAAAATGGGCTGGCTTCCCAAAGACGAAGCGATAATCAAGCCCGCCATTACAATGCTAAAAGAAAGCAAGATAATGCTGAAGGAGAGTTGATTCGTAATACGGTCTAGTTTTCTCAGAAAAATATCCAGTTCCGGAACACTGACTTCCATTCGAATTCGTCCTCTCAACATGTCCCGCATTAAATCCTTCAGTTGTTTGGGGAGGTCAACAAGAAGATCACCATAATCTGTAATGTTATGCCAGATCCGACCCGCAATCGTGCTTGGCCGATATCGTTCCTTCAAGAGCTGTATTCCAAATGGTTCTGCCATATCCATAATACTGAGGTGGGGATCTAACTTTTCAACAATCCCTTCCAGAATCAATAAACATTTAGCTAATAGTGTAAAATCCGAGGGAATGCGAATGCGATGCCGAAAAGCAACTTCAAAAAGATCACTTATCGCCTCCCCAATGCTGATTCGGCTCATGGGAACATCCACATATTTTTCTCGCAATTCATCAACATCGTTGGTCAAAAGAGTTAAATTAACATCATCGGGCACAATTCCTATTTTTAAAACCGCTTTTATCATGCTTTCAGTATTCTGGCGCATCATAGCTATAACTAAAGAAGCAAAATTATGCTTCATATCTAAAGAAAGTCTTCCCACCATGCCAAAATCAATAAAAGCAATTACTCCGCCGTTTAACAAAAGAATATTTCCGGGATGTGGATCCGCATGGAAAAATCCCTCAATTAACACCTGATGAAATAGTGCTTTAACCAAATGTTCCGACAAGGCCTTACGGTCATACCCTTTCTCTTCAATGCCCTTAAACTCATTAAGCTTTTGTCCTTTGACAAACTCCATCGTTAGTACGGCACGTGTCGAATAATCCCAATAGATCCCAGGAATATAAACAGTAGAATCATTTTTAAATTGCTTGGCTATTTTCTCAGCGTTTCTGGCTTCAATGGTATAATCTAATTCATTGCGCAACGACTTTGAAAACTCCTCGACGACGTCCCGTAATTGCAGTCGTTCCATCTTCTCCATTCGACGTTCCGCTAATGTTGCTAAATCCATGAGGATTTCTAAGTCAGTTTCAATCATGGTTTTAATTTGGGGACGCTGTACCTTAACAGCAACTTCCTCTCCAGTGCGTAACTGGGCACGATGAACCTGACCAATCGAAGCCGCGGCAAGCACATTTTCATCAAATGTAGAAAAGATTTCCCCCAGTGGAGAACCCAATTCCTCTTCAATAATTCGGCTAACTTCCACGAAGGGAAATGGAGATACATTGTCTTGTAACTTTTCCAATTCGTGTAGGATCTCTGTCGGAATAACATCCGCTCTAGTACTGGCAATCTGGCCAATTTTGACATAAGTTGGACCTAACTCCTCAATAACAAGGCGTATCCGTTCTCCAACTGACTTAGGATCTATTTCTTCCATATCCGTAAACAGTCTTTTAGGCAAGGAAAGCATATGTAAAAGCCCAATCTCCTCCACAAAGAAACCAAAACCATGCCGCGCTAGCACTTTAGCGACATCTCTGTATCGTTTTAGATGGCGTATCCGTTTTCCAAGCATATGAAAAAATCCCCTTTATATCTCCAGGTTGTCGTTCGTGGTCGAAATTCATATTTTTAAATTTTCGTATCACGGATAGAACATTAATTAAGATTGAGGGCCTGAATGTTATTCAGGCCCTGTTTTCAGTGTCTTACTCCTTATTTTCCAAGGCTTGGATACGTTGTTCTAAACGTTCCAGATCAGCTTTAGAAGGAATATTTAGGTCTTTAAGAAGCCTTTCCATTTGTTCATGAATTCGAAGATTCATTTCTTTCTTCTCTGCTTCACCTTTTTCAAACAACTCACGCACTAATTCCTTCGAATCAGAGGTAGAAACTTCCCCCTTTTTTACCAATTCATCTACCAGCTTCTCAATTTGTTCCTTACTAACGACCGCTAATCCCAAACCTAAAGCTAGTCCTTTGCTAATAAGATCTTTCATACCTTTTCTCCCCCTTTTTCCTATTATATCCTTTCTAAAAAAGAAGTTCACTAATCATTATCCAAGAATGCTTTTTCCTCTTAGGCTTATAATTATTGTTTACAAAACTCTCAAACTTAATTATAGATCCGCATTAATGTTTTTAATAAATTTGGATTCTAAGCTAGCATTCATGTTGTATGTGGAAAAAGTTACTAAGGACAAACTTCACAAGATACGTTATACTAGGAGACAACTTAAGGGGATAAATACGGTTGTCTGTTGCAAATTCAAGATTCCTTTCCCTTAGATAACTGCTTATAAATATTTCTAAAATAACAAATATACAGAAAGGATGAGAACATGAAACGTTTAAAGAATATTAAATGGCCCGTTTACCTGCTTTCCATAGTTTCTGTAACCTTGCTTGTAACAATTGTCACAGCTGCCCCCTCAACAATCGCGAAAGAAACTTACACTAAACAACCACCCGCAGTTACTGTAACAGCGCAGCCTGTATCAACAACAACCCAAAAAAGTGACCCTGCAACTCAACCCACTGTAGTTGCGGCAAACAAAACCCCATCTGCTCCTAACCCCTCTCTTTCCACCCCTGCTAACCAAAGACAAACTCAGCAGTCTCGTCCCGTAACTACGTCAAAATCATCACGGTCAATTAGTACGTCTTCCAGTATCTCCTCTCAAAAAGTAAGTGCAATTATAGCAACTAGTAAGAAATATATCGGTGTACCTTATGTCTTCGGTGGGACTACACCCGCAGGATTCGACTGTTCCGGTTTTGTTGGGTATGTCTTTTCTAAAAACGGGATTAGTCTTCCTCGGAACTCGCGTGACCAGTTCAAAGTCGGAACTTCTGTTTCTAGGAGCAATCTTAAACCTGGGGATCTGGTCTTTTTTTCCATGGCTAAAAATGGTGTTATTGATCATATGGGTATTTATCTAGGCAATAACCAATTCATCAATGCTGCAAGCTCTAAAGGAGTAACCATCTATACTATGGGACCATATTGGCAATCCTCTTACGTTGGTGCAAAACGTGTAATATGATGAGTAATTTAAGGTTAATAATAGTATCGCAGGAAAAAAGTATAAAGATAAAGTCCGCTAATGCGGACTTTATCTTTATACAATTTTATCTAACTTAAACCATTTTCCTGATTTTGCTGAAAAACTTGACGTTTTTGAGCCATTTCTTGTGGCGTCATGGAGTTATTTTCCATTTGCTCGTTCATTATTTGTGTTTGTTGAGAAATATTTTGTTGCATGCTTGGCATTGTCGAGGATTGTGTGATGGAAGAGTTTAAAGAAGACGAGTTTCGAGTGGGGGAGTTTTGTTCATTAAAGTTTCGAGCTTTCTGTTCACCCGCTTTAGCCTGTTGAGCTTGTTGCTCAAATTGTTGAGCCCTTTGTTGAAATTGTTGTGCTTGTTGAGGATCATTACTGTTGTTAATCATTAATAAAACCTCCTTGAATTATTTCAAGGTTAGTATTGACTTAATCTCTAACATTATGTTTTCCAAATGTTGAGCAAAAAGGCGTAGAATTATAGGCTTATTATAAAGTACTAATTTTAATTCGTTTTCCTTCCTTAAGCTTAGTTAAATTAGGATCTAGAAGAATTACATCTCCATCAGACAATCCTTGCTCGATGATAACGTTACTTTCATTTTCGAGGCCCTTTTTAACAGACTTAATTTTTGCGA
>JAUZPJ010000264.1 GCA_030706025.1 Bacillota bacterium
AACAAGTTTTCGATTGTTTCCCTTGGAACTATTTTGTTTTGAAACTTTCTTATACTTTTTCGTTTCTCTATTGCTGAAAGTGTATCCATATGTAATCCTCTCTAGTATCAATGTATGACTTCCTGCTGGCCCACCAGATGGAGCTGACCATTCCTTATTACTTTTAAAAGAAACTATATATACTGGTTCCTTAGAAAGACTGTGACCACCCGCCGTGGGTAAAAGTGCATAAAAATAAAAAGCTAATGGTGTTTATTTAAACACATTAGCTTAAGTACATCTAAAAATTTTAGCCATATTCACAATCTTCACCTCTTAGGCAGTGCGCTTATTCAACTTAAATACTCTATTTCTATTTAACATATATTTTTCATCTCTAGTTTTCAATGCGCACTGTTGCCTATAATCTATAAAAACAACTCCATAAATAGCAATCATTGCAATAATACTCAAAATTCCTGATAGCATTTGAAAGCCCCCCTTAATATTATTGAATTGTTCTTTAGGTATAGAATAACACAATACTTAGGCTTATGTCATATTTAAATTATATATTTGTCAAATAGTTTTTTATTATGGTGGTTTTGCCCCCGTTAAATTTCAAAACAATCTTTAATCCATAAAGTCAATAATTGTCATGATAATTAAACAAATTTGCGATTGATGCGATTGTTTTTTAGTATAATTATATATCTAAATTCAAAAATAGATCCACAATACTACTTTTCATAATTAGCTTATCTAATACTGTGGCAATATAAAAAGATAATAGCCATTCTGTATCATGTTAAACAGCTCTACAACCAAAACAAGTTAGCATTTCAAGGCTATCCAGGAGACCCTACTATATTGCATTTACTTAACTTCGGCGCATGGCTTTCATTATTATATGTATTATTAATAGAAAACTATTTGCCGGGCAGTTGGATGCCACGCCAACCGCTTACATCGCATTGGCCATATTCATTATCACCCACAGCAACCACCGTGCCGTCCGATTTAAGGCCGAGAGTATGAGCGCAACCCGCTGCAACCGCCACAATATCGCGCCAGCCACTTACATGGCATTGGCCATGCTCATTCCAACCCACAGCCGCCACGGTACCGTCCGATTTAAGGCCGATGGTATGAAGACTACCCGCCGCTATCCCCACAATACCGCGCCAGCCGCTGACATCGCATTCTCCTTCCTTATTGCGACCAACAGCCACCACCGTGCCGTCCGATTTAAGCCCAACGGTATGAAGGTAACCCGCCACAAGCGCCACAATATCGCGCCAGCCGCTGATATTGCATTGTTGATACCGATTATTACCCACAGCCGTCACAGTGCCGTCCAATTTAAGACCGATGGTATGCCAGTCACCCGCAGCGACCGCCACAATATCATGCCAGCCGCTTACATTGCATTCACCGTCATTATTTCGACCCACAGCAACCACCGTGCCATCCGATTTAAGCCCAATGGTGCGACGCCAACCCGCCGCAACCGCTATAATATCGCGCCAGTCGTTTACATCGCATTGGCCATGCTTATTCCAACCCACAGCCGCCACAGTACCGTCAGATTTAAGTCCGATTGTATGAGCATTACCCGTGTTCGTCGCCATATGAACATTACCAGCCGCGACCGCCACAATATCGCACCAACCACTTACATTACATTGTCCATAATGATTATCACCCACAGCCGTCACCGTTCCGTCAGATTTAAGACCAACGGTATGACGACGACCCGCAGCTATGGTATCTTTGTCTTTATACAATTCCATTCCACTACCTCCAGTGCGCATGGTTCCAATTATCCTACTTCCCATTAACCTACGAAAGCCGTCCAACTACATAGAGGTTGGGCGGCAGCCATGAGCAAGTTGTTGGTGTATTCGCATTGATTAAATACGAAAAGGAATCGAGTCTTTATCGAATAAAGTTAGTGGCGATTCTTTCTTCACGTGCGGGGAACGGAACACCTGCTTTGATACCCGCCTCTTTGCATTTTAAGAACCAGGCCATATTCCTTCCTAATATGCGCATGATCTGTAAACCTTCTAAATCTTTTTTGACGTCCTCTGGTGTATGCCCGTGTACCATGTTCCAATACCTTGATGAAATAACGGGCATTTCCGATAGGGTGAAATATTTATTGAGCTGGTCAAATGTTGCGGTCGTCCCGGCCCTTCTGGCTGAAACAACAGCAGCTGCCGGTTTTAGGTAAAAGGTTTGTTTTCCAGAGCATAAATCGCTATAGAAAACACGGTCTAAAAATGACGTAATTGCGCCAGATGCTGACGCATAATGTACTGGTGAACCAAATACAAATCCGTCGGCGTCTCCAGCTATCGCTAGAAACTCATTGACTCCGTCAGAAAATACACAATGCCCCGTTTTCCCACAGGTTTTACAAGCAATACAGCCGGATATCGGTTTAGTTCCGATCTGAAAAAATTCGGTTTCAATCCCATCTTCATTTAGCGTCTTGGCCACTTCTTCCAAGGCCGTAAAGGTGCACCCCTTTTCATGGGGACTTCCATTTACTAACAATACTTTCATAGTTACCTCCATTTGTATTTAGTATTCTATACATTCCTTCCCATTTCAAAGGCCTGCTTCATGGCTGCGCTTCCCATAATGTCACCCTTGCGCCATGCGCCGACACCGAGACAACTCCCTTTTCTTTTGCACCGTTCAAACATAACGTAAATCCATGAAAGACGTCAAGCGTCCTTTCCATGGACTGTAGAATTTCCTCCTTTTCTCGGACTGGCGGAAAGTACTAATACTTTTTTAGCCATAAATTATTCCTCCGCTCTTTTTAGCTCTTTTTCCTTTTTAACGACAGACTGTTCATAGCTCTCAATTTTGTAATTCAAGCGTTCCAGTGTTTTCTGCATATCTACCATTCTTTGAATTAGCTGCTTACGCTGTTCCGTTAAAAGTTCCTTTCTGGCCCCAATCGTTTCAGCTCCCTGTTTGAACAGCGTAACATACTCAATTAATGCTTCTATTGGAAGACCTGCATTTCTCATACATTTGATGAATTCTACCCACCTGCAGTCCTCTTCCGTATAATCCCTGATTCCGCTTTTATTACGGTTAACATGAGGAATCAGTCCGATGCGTTCATAATAGCGAAGTGTATCCTGCGTAAGATCGTATTTTTCACTGACTTCTGCAATCGTCATATGGGATTACCTCCTCGTCTTAACAACCATATCACCTGGAGTTAACTCCAGGTCAAGTAATATTCCCATAGTCATTGTCACCCTACTTCTATTTTTCCTTTCTCGTAGGAAACTGGGGTGTTACATCAAACATCGCTGATACATCGTTTAAATGCTCTGTTATCTTCAAATGCTGAGGGCAGGCTTTTTCACATTCCTTACAGCCGATGCAATCACTCGCCTTACCATGATTATTGGCCGTAAGGTTTATATAATAAACAAACTGACTTGAAAAATTATTCGTCGTTGCACGTTTGGCACTGTTATACAAAGCAAAGTAATCCGGTATCGCAATCTTTTTCGGGCAGCCCTTTTCGCAATATCGGCAGGTTGTACAGGCAATTGCCGTATTTTCATTGATAATTTCGATGACCCGATGGATAATCTTGTACTCTTCTTCATTCAGGGGTTTGAAATCCGCCATATAAAAAGTATTATCAAGCACCTGTTCCATTGTGTTCATTCCGCTTAGAACCATGATAACCCCTTCCTGACTGGCCGCAAAGCGGATCGCCCAGGACGGAACAGAAGCCTCGGGATTATAGTCTTTCATTAACTTCTCTGCTTTTTCCGGTACTATAGCAAGAGTGCCTCCTTTACAGGGTTCCATGACGATAATCGGTTTGTGATGCTTTCTGGCTACCTCATAGCACCTTCTTGACTGAATGCTTGGGTTTTCCCAGTCAATATAATTGATCTGCAGCTGAACAAAATCCAATTCAGGGTGAGCCGTTAAAATCTCGTCCAGTAATTCCGGTGTATCATGGAAGGACATACCAAGGTTCTTGATCTTACCTTCTTTCTTTTTATTGATTCCGAAACTAAAACTGTCAAGTTCACACGCTTTCTTATAAGAAATAACGCCAATATTGTGGAGCAGATAATAATCGAAATACTCCACACCGCATTTTTCCAGCTGTTCATTAAAGACTTTTTCTTGGTCCTCCACAGTCTTTATATCTCTCATCGGAAGCTTTGTGGCAAGAGCAAAATCATCTCGTTTATGCCTTTTTGCAAGTGTTTCTTTCATGACGTCCTCACTCATGTAGCTATGATAGACATAAGCCGTATCAAAGTAAGTAAATCCTTTCTCCA
>JAUZPJ010000265.1 GCA_030706025.1 Bacillota bacterium
GATGAATATGTCTAACCTATTTGGAGAGTTGAAATTTCTTAAGTTTAGGCAACTTTTTTTGAAGGGAGTGATTCATCTGTATAGTATTGATAATTTGACAGTCAATGAATATCTTGAAAAATTGGCAGAGCCGAACTTTCCAGGACCAGCTAGTGGTAGTGCTGCAGCAACTATTGCCGCAATGGCAGCTGCTCTATTAGAAATGTCCTGTGAAGTAACCGTGAAAAAGGATGAGCAACAAAGTAATCTAATAGAAACTATAAAAGATATGAAAGAAATGCGTAAGCACTGCCTATTCCTTGCAACAGAAGACATGAGGGCGTACGCGGAAGTGGTTAGGGCTATGAAAGCAAAGAAAGAGTCTCCTGAAAAGTATGAAGAAGCTATGAAAAACGCTACCGATACACTTGTAGCTATTGTTAAAGACTCTCATTCTATCTTAACTCAAATAGAAAAAGTCATTAAAACTTGTTTCATAAAAATTTGGGGGGACCTAGCTGGAAGCACTTACATGGCCGAAGCTGCAGCAGCCGCTGCGAAGCAGGGAGTTGAAATAAACCTTCGATTACTGCATGACGAACGCTATAAAGAAGAGGTACAGAATTTGGTTCTTGAAAGCTATAGAAATTGCGCTGAAACGAAAGATAGAATCATAGCAACTAGGACGTTTTGAATTTTCTTGGATCGAACAGGCCATCCCGCCCCAATCCTTAACGATGTCGATTTAGGTACCCAAAAAGGTGCCCGCTTGAAACACAATGGTTTCAAACGGGCACCTTTTTGTACAATCAGAAAGTATAAACTTCGTTATATACTTTCCAAGCATAAGGGCAACTAGGGCTGCCGCCTTCGCCAAGGCTTGGGTCAGCCAAGTTTTCTTTATAATACAAAGCTAGTGGTTATATCCTATCCTTACCGAAATCCGACAGAATAAGGTGAATACCAGGCTTGTTCCGATTGAGCAAACGGCGAGTCAACTATGTGCCCCCGCTTTATAAAATCCTTCAGGAAACGTGATCGGCATAATTTTAGGACTTAACGTTCCGAAGGAGTAACCTTTTTCTTTTAAGTGGGAAATGATAAGGGGCAGGGCATTGGCAGAGGATGATTTATTTGGTAAATCATGCATCAGAAGAATTACTTTGTGCTTGTGTCCAATCTGCTTATCAACATTGCCGACAATTTGTTGAATCGATAATTCACCCTCAGTATCTTTAGTGTCCATATTCCAATCAAACGCCATGTAGTCATTAGCATCCAAACTATTATAATAATCGATATTAAAACACGAAGTTCCACCAGGGGCTCGGATTATTTTTGTATGTATTCCGAGCAGACTGAAGATTAGATTGTCATTCTTCTGAATATCCGCCAGAAATGTGTCGGGACTTTTATAGAGAGAGTTATAATCATGAGAATAAGTATGATTGCCAATAGAATGCCCCTGTTCATACTCGGCTTTTAATAACCAAGGGTATTTCTCGATTTGTTTGCCCACATCAAAAAATGTTGCCTTAACATTCTCATTTTTCAAGACGTCTAAAAGATGAGGAGTGTTTTGCGGGTAAGGTCCATCGTCAATAGTAATATATACGACTTTTGATGGCTCGGTATCAAAGGCTCGAGTTTTCATCACAAGGCCGAGCGCTGTTGGGGGATTACCCTTGGAGTCATAAGTCGGCCGGATAGGCGTTTTTGTCGGATCAGTAGTTGCTATAGTTGGTTGAGTTTGATTTAGGTGAGAGGAAGACATAGTTTTTACAGGGGATGGGGCTAATTTATGTGACGCTATAATTACTGTTATCCCGATCGTTAAAATTACTATAAGTGAAATAATTCCTATTGAATGGTTGGGTATTTTTTCCAACTCTTTTATCTTGGGTGTGGCCATCTCGATTATCCTCCAGAAAACACAATTATTCTCTTTTATCCTACTCCTTTTTCAAAGAAATACAATGAAAATTTTACTTCTTGTAAATGCGTTTTACATATTAGAAAACTAACCTACATGCTTTTAAAATACAGGTTAGTTTTCGACTGGAAGAATTTGAAATTACCTTTTTGGAAAAGCTTAATCATAAATTTAAACCTATGGCATAAAACAAGCTTTCAAACAGACATAAGCTTAGGTGAAAGGATAAGTTATGACGTCTCAGCTGCTTTTTCATTATGCTACTCAATATGGGTATGCTGGATTGTATATAATTGTTGGTATATCAATTTTAGGGCTTCCTGTTCCTGATGATTTTCTCATGACCTTTATTGGTTTTTTAACCTATTCGGGCCAACTCAATTATTTTTTAGCGATTCTATTTGCTGCTATGGGGAGTTGCACAGCTATCACAGTCGAATATTTATTGGGAGTATTTTTCCAACAAAAAGTCTTAGTGCTTCTTGAAAAACATGCAGGAAGCTCTAGGATAGAAAAAGTACTAGGCTGGTATCATTCTCATGGTGGGAAGTTCCTAACTGCAGGATACTTTATCCCTGGTGTTCGTCATATTTCCGGCTATGTAGCTGGTATGAGTAAAATGAGCTACCGAAAATTTGCTTTTTTTGCCTATCTTGGAGCAACCATATGGACAACCATCTTTATCACGCTTGGTAGACTCTTAGGTAGCCGATGGAAAACGATATTTCCTGTCATACATCGTTATTCTCGACTATTGGCAATATCTGCGATAGTGCTCTTTATAATAGTTGTCATAGTATATAGGAATCATGAACATTTAGTTTCATGGTTATGCAGCCAACGTACACTGCTGCATGCACGGTACCTGTCCTTTGGTAATAGACGTGTCATTATACTGGTAGGAGTTCTCGCCTTTTTAACGCTTTTAACTATATTGATGGGAATAATTCTCCAATAAAATGTCGTGCCAAAATTACCTTGTCCCTCCAATGTTTGAGGGATTTCTTTTTGGCTTTTTTAAACGTTAGGTGGAGTAAGTTAATCAAGGAATGGAGAAGATGATTACTAAGCGCAAACAATTCGATGAGGATGCATCTTGGTTAGTTAAGGAGTGATCAGACTATGTTAGAAGTAAAGTTTTGTGAAAACAACTTTCAGTTTGGGACAGAAGATGTCGTTAATAAATTAAAAGATGAAGGTGTGAATGTCGAAGTAGAATCATGTTTAGGATATTGCGGAGATTGTGCTGTTGGACCATTTGCATTCGTAAATGATGAGTTAATCCAAGCAGAAACTGCGGAAGAACTGTATGATACAATTCAAGATCAAATATAATTATTATGTTTTCAGTATTTTCCACCGATAGAAGCACAGCCGAAAGCCGCTCGTAGAGCGGCATTTTCTATATAACTACGGGCGCCATTAGTGGTTTGCGGCACATCATTTTTTGGTGAAAGGAAAAGCTATCGTATAGAAAATTAATCATTATTTATGATGGATTACCCTCTTATGCAATTGACAAATAGTATAGGGGGGTATACTATATAGATATCCAGAAGGGGTGATCAAATCATGAATGAAGATAGTGTAGATATTGAATCATGTCCAAGCTGTTCATGTGAAATGAGCGATGGAGATAAACGGACAAGCCATCATAATGAAAAAACGATTAAAGAGTTAACAAATCGTATGAATAGGATCGAAGGTCAAGTTCGAGGAATAAAGGGAATGATGGAAAGGCACGTCTACTGTGACGACATTCTTAACCAAATCGCTTCTGTACAATCCGCATTAAATGGAGTTTCCAAACTTTTGCTTGAAAAACACATGAAATCCTGCATTCGTGAGCGACTTGAAGCTGGGGAAGAGGAAGTCGTTGATGAAGTGCTTAAAACGATTTTTAGAATGATGAAATAAGCGACAGCGAGGTGAAAAATAATGACAGCTAAGGGGCAATCTACGCAAATAAATGTCCGTGGAATGACGTGTGAACATTGCGTTCGACGGGTCAAAAGGGCACTGGAAGGTCTTTCCGGGATTGAGAACGTTGTGGTCTCATTAGATGAGGAAAAAGCTACCTTTATCTGGGATTCTTCCGCGATAGATCGTGTAGCAATACATCACGCGATTGAAGAGGCGGGCTACGAAGTTGACGATCCGGAGTATAAGGATATCTCTGTTAAAAAGCCCGGACAAGTATCCGTCTACGGAATGACCTGTCAACATTGTGTGAATCGGGTCGCCAAGGCCTTAGAAAAGCTTCCGGGGATGGAAAATATCAAGGTCTCTTTGGATGATTCGAGGGCTGATTTTAACTATGACCCCAATCAAGTGAAAGAGGAAGAGATCCAGCGGGCCATCGAGGAGGCAGGATATTCCATCACACCGCTTCC
>JAUZPJ010000266.1 GCA_030706025.1 Bacillota bacterium
CAAATTTAGTTAACTCTTGTCGATCTTTCACAGGACCTCTACAATCTGCTCGTAAGGAAATCACCTCTTTCAACTTAATTCATTCCAAAAGCCATTAAAAGCAGGGGTATCAACTTTGAAATATAGATTAACGCCGTGATAGTAAACATATCAATCCTTTAAGAGTCTTAATAGCACTTCACTACCATCGTTTAACTTTATAGATATTAATTTTTGACCCGAGGTACTTAGCTCATCCAAAAGATTTGATGCTCCCTCCTGTTCATGAGGAATAGAGTTTTCTAAAGCCGCCAGAAACATATTAAATCCATCAAGTTTTGTTAGTAATTTATACGTTTCCTTACCATTTTTCGAACTGTCGTAGTCTTCATAGTTTACTGATTCTACATTATTCTCCATTTTGAACTTACCAAAAATATCGTTCCCAGTTTTCACTGTCATGTCATTTAGGCACTCAAAGAAATAGGCATAAGCTTCCCCCCCAATTTTTTCTGCGGTCATAATTCTAAAGCTCCTGTCATAGCCTTTGACCGTATAGACGTCCTGAACTCCTACCGTTGAGGCCAACCCAACTGCATAATCATCCTGGTTACTCCATTCTGTTATAGTTCCATTTGTTGTTCCAAGTTTTTCTCCCATTA
The DNA here is from genome assembly GCA_030706025.1 of Bacillota bacterium. Lineage (GTDB taxonomy): Bacteria > Bacillota > Desulfitobacteriia > Desulfitobacteriales > Desulfitobacteriaceae > Desulfosporosinus. Next base: position 642 of record JAUZPJ010000266.1, read on the forward strand.
GTTTTTCAGCATTCCTAAAATCAATCTGTGAAGGGCTTTGAATATATATTTTGCCTTGATATACAATTAGCCCCATCATTTTTGCAGTTGCCTGTATGTTTCCGGGCAACTGTGCTTTTGGAATATATTTTCCTTCGTTTTGGGCGTTTGAGCCTCCGGTTACTAACGTCTTTGGGGTATCAACACTCTCGTTCTGGGTCATTGTTCTCGGCTCCAAATTTGTTTTGTTTTCGGGCGGCGTTCCTTTTGAACTGTCAGTATCACTCTTCGGGCTATTTACTCCTGATTTTCCATCGTTCTTACTTTCAGACAGCTGTGCACTTGAATTGTTAGTGCTAACGCCTTGACTTATAATTGTTGATTTTTCATTCACCTTGTTATTAGGCAGTAATGCCAGTAAACTCTCAAGGCTATCATTTTGATTTTTACTTAACTTTATAGTTGTAGCGCTATCAATCTGATAATTTACAAAAGCTCCTATACTAATAATCATTAAAAGTCCTGCCGCTATTACTGTTAGAGGTTTTAAGGAAACTTTCCTATGAAACTCATTTCGTAATTTCCCGGATAATCGATACTCCATTCCATCATCTGGTTCAAGTCTTTCAATGACGCGTTTAATATCCTGATGATTCATTTTCAATTCCTTTCAATTCAAACTTAAGAAGCTGACGTCCACGTTGTAAACGCATTTTTATTGCAGACTCTTTAGTTTTGAGAATTTCTGAAATTTGCTTGATGGAATAATCTTCGAAATAATAAAGATATATCACTGTCTTATACTTTACAGGTAATGCTAAAATCTCTTTCATTACACTGGAGTCGGAAGGATCGTCATAGTATTTTTCGATATCTTCCATCTTCACAACTCGTTTGTGCCACACACTTCGAAGGATATCTCGACAAAGATTTACCGTAATTTTAATGAGCCACGCTTTTTCGTGATCATCGTTCTTAAATTGCGGTGCTTTGTATAAAAGCTTATAAAAAGCTTCTTGCATCGTTTCTTCGGCATCTTCTTTGTTCCCAAGGTTAACCATGGCAATCTTGAATACCATACTTCCGTATCGTTTATATTTTAATGAAAAATTACTCCTCGGCCGTTGGGGCATGTAAGAATCTCCTTTCATCTATAACACGAATGATTATAGAAAAAAGTCACATAGTTTTTAATATTTTTTCGTAAAAAACTCGTGATGTTTGTTAAGAGTAAACTGCAATTTGAATCGTTAAGCAAGATTCCTCTTTTGCCTTAAGGATTATTAACTACTTAGGGCAAAAGCGTTATGATCGTTTAAATTCGGAAAAAGAAAGCAGACGAAAATCATTCTTAGGACAAGGTAGCCGACTAAGGTGAAAAACTCACCCCAGTCGGCTAGATTTATATCCTTATTCAATTTCATACTTTACCTCAGACCCGCTGAGTCTATCCTTATCCCAACTTAAGGCTACCTTATTATTCTACGGGTTCAAATTGATCCTTGCTTACTCCGCAAGTAGGACATACCCAATCTTCAGGGATGTCTTCAAAAGCTGTACCGGGTGCGATACCGGAATCGGGATCTCCAACCGCCGGGTCATAAACATATCCACATACAGTGCACTCATACTTTTTCACGCTATTATCCCCCTCATTTACTTTCTTCTGTTATTCCTCTTGTTGCTTAACATTTACCCTACCTCCAATTCGCCTTTAAGATAAGGTTACCCTAAATTACTTCAAACTAGTAATGTAATCACGTCCAAATTTTATTTTTTCGTTTTTGACTTAGTTTTAAAATGAGGTGTCGCTAACCAAAAGAATTAATTAACGACACCCCACAATGCTAATGCATAAGAAGTAGAATATTTATATAGATACTTTTACGCCATGAAGATTTTAAGGTCATCTTCAACATTGGTAATTCCTGCAATCCCGAAGTTAGTGACTAAAACGTTCACGACGTTTGGTGATAGGAAAGCTGGAAGGGTTGGTCCGAGGTGGATATTCTTTACACCGAGATACAGGAGAGCCAGTAAAACGATGACAGCTTTTTGCTCATACCAGGCGATATTATAGGAAATTGGGAGTTGATTGACATCATCAAGGCCGAAGACTTCTTTAAGTTTTAAGGCGATTACTGCCAAGGAATAGGAATCATTGCATTGTCCAGCATCGAGAACTCTTGGGATGCCACCGATATCTCCTAAATTGAGCTTGTTGTATTTGTACTTGGCACATCCAGCTGTCAGGATAACTGTGTCTTTAGGTAGTGCCTGAGCGAAATTAGCGTAGTATTCACGGCTCTTCATTCTTCCATCACAACCTGCCATGACGAAGAAACGTTTAATAGCTCCCGATTTAACGGCATCGACAACCTTGTCAGCGAGGGCTAAGACTTGATTATGGGCAAAACCCCCGACGATCTCGCCAGTTTCAATTTCAGTAGGCGGTGGGCATTTCTTAGCTTGCTCGATGATCGCGGAAAAATCTTTGGCTTTTCCATTCTCGCGGTCCGCAATATGCTTAAGCCCTTCAAATCCGACGATCCCTGTCGTGTAAAGACGATCTTTATAGGAATCCTTCGGTGGAATCAGGCAGTTGGTGGTTAATAATATCGGGCCATTGAATGATTCAAATTCTTTGTCTTGTTTGAACCAGGCATTTCCGTAGTTACCCGCAAAATTGTCATATTTCTTAAAGGCCGGATAATAGTGAGCCGGGAGCATCTCGCCATGAGTATAGACGTCGACGCCCGAACCTTGCGTCTGAATAAGTAGTTCTTCAAGGTCCTTCAAATCATGGCCGCTAATTAGAATTGCGGGATTTTTTCTAACTCCTATATTTACTTTGGTTAATTCTGGATTACCATAGGTTGAAGTATTTGCTTTATCTAAAAGTGCCATGACATCCACACCGTATTTTCCTGCTTCGAGTACCAAGGGAATGAGGCCTTCCACCCCAAGGTTATCGTCAAGAGTAGCTACTAAGGCTTTCTCCATGAAGGCGAATAATTCATCGTTTTTATGGCCCAAGGCATAAGCGTGCTCAGCATAGGCTGCCATTCCTTTTAAACCGTAAGTGAGCAGTTGTCGTAAGGAACGCACATCCTCATTTTCCGTGGATAATACACCAACGGTCTCTGCTTTAGCTTCGAATTCCTCGACTGATGCTGTCCAAGTTGCGGCATCGTTTAAGTCGGAGGCAATGATGCCTCCAGCCTTAACAACCTCTTGCTTTAGCTGTTCCCGGAGTTTTAAGCCTTCCTGAATTCTTTCTACAAAACAATTTTTATCGAAATTGGCATTCGTTATTGTAGTAAAAAGACTATCCATAATAAACTTATCAATCTCCGGTCGGACAATTCCCATCACCCGTGCTTGAACTGCTAAAATCGAAATTCCTTTTAACGTGTAGATAAGAAGGTCTTGCAAATTGGCAACATTTTCGGGCTTTCCACAAACTCCTCTTACCGTACAACCGGTTCCTTTCGCGGTTTCCTGACACTGAAAACAAAACATACTCATTCCTTTTTTTCCCTCCAAAATAATTTTCTTCTTTCGTTGGTTAAGTTTAGTTTAAATCAAATTTATAGATCATGTTGTGACTTTTAACATCTTCGGATGTGAAAAAAATCACACTCGAAGGTTTATAAAATAACTCTATTTTATAGAACTATAG
>JAUZPJ010000267.1 GCA_030706025.1 Bacillota bacterium
ATTCGGATAGACAAGCACTCAAATTTATGGCTGTTGTAGTTTTAGCGACACCACCCTTTTGGTTGGCAACAGCAATTACTTTAGTTATCAATAGCGTACACTTCCTTTTAATCCTCATACATAAGATAGTATCAAACCGCTCCCAATAAAAAAAGCGCTATTAACGCTTTTTTTAACAAATAGATAAAATTTCCTTAAAACTTTACGATCCAACAGCAATAATTGTTGGTAAGGCTTTGTAAACGCTTTTCTGAAGGGGCTCAGTACTAACAACTTTACCATTTAATTTAACAGTACGAGTAGAATTCACAATATAACCTGGCTGCCCATGTTGTTTGACAATAGCAGCTCCATGCGCCATTGTTTCATCGACATGACGTTGTTCCTCGACGGGAAGAACAGATTCTGTGGTATTAGAAATAGAAACTTCTTGCCCAGGCTTTACTTTACCATACAATTCGATCGTAATAGAATTTGCACTTGTCCTTGTCCGGATAAGAAGATAACCGCCAGTGTTATTATTAAATTTCAGGTCAAGGTCGGGATAAGCAACCGTTGCATCTTGGCCTAATGGAACATACGTAATCGCTAAATCATGATTACTGCGCTGAGTAACGGGTAAGTTTGCCAACAATCCAGTATTGTAGAGAGTACTAGAGACTTGACATATGCCTCCAGCTAAACCTGGGACAAACTGACCATTAACAATAATATAAGCGTCCTTATATCCACCCTCGACTGTTCTCTCTCCAACAATATTGTTAAAGGATAAAATATCCCCCGGCTTAATAATTGACTTATCCAAAGCTTTAGCTGCAATTCTAACATTCTCAGATCTAGCAGTTTGTGATGGATCAAAATGTGTCGTATAGCTCGCTAATAAACCTGTTACTTTTTGATCATCTAATACTTTAGACGTTAACTGAGGAACTTGCTCTTTAAATTCCACCTTAATCTCCGAAGGTGGCTTATAGATATCTATTTCTTTAATCTGAGAAGTAATCGTCTCCGGATTATAAACAAAGCCAACATGCTCACTTTGTATGCTCATGGTATTATTATCTGTAATCTCAAAAGAAGCATCTTTTGCAGGATCATTGTACTCATTCAAAGTTTTACTAAGGCAATCCTTCAATTTTGGGTCATCCCACGATTTTGATAACTCCAAGTTAATTCCTTTTGAGGCAGAGATCTTTGTGACTAGTCTGTGTCCAAGTGAACCAGTTCTACCCATATCATAAGCCTTCTGCAAAACAGAATCATCCGTTACTAATAATCCTAAGTCTCTCAATTTAACTTCCAAAGACTGTTTGCCAGTATTGAGTTTAATAGTTTGGTCCTCTAATCGATTAATTTCATGATCAATTGTTTCTTTAGCCTTATCACGAGATAAATTTCCAACATCAATCCCAGATATCTTAATTCCTGGAAGCATTACATGTTGATCCCGAGTATAGATCCATAACGGGATTCCAACAGACAATAATATGATCAATATAAGTCCTGATAATATAAAAACTCGTCTCTTCTTAATTACCGTGCGTCTGTTTCTCCTCCTCGACCTTTGCCTCTCTCCATTAAACTCATTCACTGCACCTTGTTCGCCTGCTTTATCAACTTGTTGATCTTGTGAATCCTCCATACATAACCCCCCAGATAGTCAACGGCTTATTTCATACCTAGCTTCAATTTGTGCAACTAACATTTATTAATTCGACGTATTTCCGCTATTTCCTTCCCCTTACAGCACTTGTAATCGAATCCACAGAGATTTAGAACTTTTAGGCATAAAAAAGAGCCTTACATATCTTAGTAAGGCTAAGATGAAGTGCTAAATAAGCGGGTTTTTCAACGGCTTACCAGATTGTCGGGGGTATTGTGACGGGGTTTCCTTAATTTTCCTTATCAAAATAATAGCCCGATACTCTGCCCCTTCACCGAGATTATAATGTTTTATCTCCTCAACCTCACCACCTAACAACATTAGTGCCTTTTGAGATTCAGCTAATTCTTCCTCAGCTTGCGATCCCTTTGGAGCTATAAAAAGTCCATTAACTTTTAAAACAGGAAGAGCGTATTCTAATAAAATAGGAAGACGGGCCACAGCGCGTGAACTAACCGTATTAAAATACCCCCTATAAAGAGGATTCTTTCCAAAATCCTCCGCTCTAGCATGAACTGTCTTAACCTTGGTTAATTCTAACTCATCAATAACAACATCTAAAAACCCTAATCTTTTTTTTAAAGAATCCATTAATACAATATTTAAGTCAGGACGTAGGATTTTTAAAGGAATTCCCGGGAAACCAGCACCAGTACCCAAATCTGCAAAAGACAATCCGGAAATAAAATTTGCAAGAACCATTGAGTCAATAAAGTGCTTCAAGATCACTTCATGAGGTTCTGTTATTCTTGTTAAGTTCATTCGTTGATTCCATTCATGCAGTAGATCTCCATAAAGACAAAACTGATTAACCTGCAAATCAGTCAATACAAAACCAGTAAATTTCGTCGTGAGATCTCGAATAACAGCCGCATAATCATGAAACATAATTATCTTCCCCCTCGGCGTTGCTGCTCTAAAAAAACAAGCAATACGGAAATATCAGCCGGACTGACACCCGTTATTCGAGATGCTTGACCTAAATTTAAAGGCTGAACTTCTATTAGACGTTGCCTTCCTTCGGTAGATAAACCGCGTATCTCGTCATAATTAAGTGCATTAGGAATAGAACGATCTTCTAATTTGGAAAATCTCTCTATATCAGCCCATTGCTTATCGATATAACCGGCATATTTAGTTTCAATTTCCGCCTCTTCGAGTGCTTCAAGATCGTAATTTTGAAGCTCAGGTAGGAGCTTCATTAGATGGGAAACGGAAATTTCCGGTCGCCGTATTAAATCCTGGGCACTTATGCCAGCCTGTACCGGAGTTGAATTTGCCTCGGCCATAACTTTATGGAGCTCTTTATTTAAAGGAGAGAAAACTGTTTTCTTCCATAGTTCTTTAATACAATAGAAACTATTCCTTTTTTCTTGAAAACGTTGCCACCGATGATCATCAACTAACCCCACAGCTCGTCCCTTTTCAGTTAATCTCAGATCGGCATTATCCTGACGCAAAACTAATCGATACTCTGATCGGGAAGTCAAAAGCCGATAAGGTTCCTTCACACCTTTTGTAACTAGGTCATCGACTAATACTCCTAAATAGCCATCCGAACGTCTCAAATGAAAAGGCTCTTTACCTAAAGCTCTTAATGCAGCATTTATCCCCGCTAATAAACCCTGTGCAGCCGCTTCCTCATATCCGGAAGTTCCGTTTAATTGGCCAGCCGTAAATAACCCCGGTAACTGGCGAACCTCTAAACCGAGAGAAAGTTGATGAGGCAATACATAATCATATTCAATGGCATATCCTGGGCGAAGCATCTTTACATTTTCTAAGCCAACAATACTTTGCAAAATTAATAGCTGGACTTCTTCCGGCATGCTAGTCGATAGGCCAGCAATATAAAGTTCATCGCTTTGCCATCCTTCAGGCTCCAAAAAAATTTGATGTGCTTCTCTTTGAGCAAAACGTACCACTTTATCTTCAATCGAAGGACAATAGCGAGGACCAATTCCCTCAATTTCACCTGAATATAATGGAGCACGATACAAGTTTTCACGAATAATATCATGAGTTTTACATGATGTATATCCAAGCCAACATGGTACTTGTTTCGAAAGATCCTTTTGCCAAAACTGGCTCTCAGTAGGTAGGAAGGAAAAACGCCAAGGTGTATTATCGCCCGGCTGAATACGCAATTTAGAGTAATCAACAGACTGACGATGAATTCTTGGAGGTGTGCCAGTTTTAAATCTTCCTAACTCAATCCCAAAACTTCTTAGAGAATCCGATAACGAAATAGCCGGTTCTTGACCGTTAGGTCCACCTTGGTACATAGCGGACCCAATTATAATTCTTCCACGCAAATAAGTGCCACTAGTTAAGACTATATTTTCGGATTCAAAACGTGCCTCAGTTCGTGTAACAATACCTGTTATCACGTTCTTGTCCACAACAATACGTTCTACCAATCCTTGAACTATTGTTAGGTTAGTCTGAGCTAATAAAACCTCCAGCATACGATTATGGTATGCCTGTTTATCTGATTGAATCCGAATAGCGTGAACAGCAGGTCCCTTACCAGTATTAAGCATTTTAACTTGAAGGGATGTTTCATCTCCAATAATCCCCATTTGACCACCTAAGGCATCAATTTCTCGAACTAAATGTCCTTTAGCGGG
>JAUZPJ010000268.1 GCA_030706025.1 Bacillota bacterium
AGCCTGCAAAACCTGAAAAGCTTCTCCCTTTGTCACCATAAAATAGGCATGCGGCCTGACCTCGTAGTATCGTTTACTACCTTCTATCCACTCACCAAGTTTTTCCTTGGCTAATCTCTCACCAAGAACATAAACGCTAGTATGAGCATAGAAAGGACTGCGGGGTGAGCGAACCACAATGTTTGCAAAGGCCTCTTGAATAGTTTTGCCTGTACCTTTCCAGAGGGTTTCCTCGCCCCCCCCCTTACCGCCCGCTTGTTCACTCCCTTGATTAAGGCTCCCGATGTGCATAACCCTGGCTGAAACCTGCCATTGATCAACTCCATCTTCCGTTACCCAGTCCCCTCCTATTATGGTAAAAACAGATAGGTTTTCAACTTCCCTGCTGTCCCAGCAACCGGAAGTCAAGAATGTTAGACAAAGAACCAGAGTAATAGATATGAAGACCTTTAGTTTTGATTTCACCCTGATCCCCCCAAGCGCATATTCCTGAGAAATGCAACCATCAAAAGAAATAGAGGTACAACAACTTCAAAGAACAAGCCAAAAAGCGGCCAATACTGGGCAAGAATTCGACTTAGGTTTAGCGCACTAATTGCCGGATAAGTCCCTAAAATTAGTTGTAATGGCATCAGGGCATAAACGACCAATCTATATGTTTTTAAGCCTAGGACCTGAGAGACACCCAAGCTGATCAGGTAAGTAAAAAGGGCTGCTTTGACCACAATTCCAGTAATCCACATAATTGATATCAGACTTTCGATTCTCTGAATAATGTCCCCTATTTCTACGTATTCAGCCAATTCAAAAAAAGGAAACATAAAACTAGCCGTTTGTTCTGCACCAAATACTATTTGCGTAACAAAAATATCCAATGTCAAAAAACAGGCTACCGCTAGTAACGTTATGAACCCTTTTCGTTTAACTCCCTGGGTCTTGTTTACCATGGGTAACAAAAGCACTAAGACCCCAATTTCTCCATACCAGGAGGCAGGAACGACTGTGCTCTTGACGATAGGCATAACTCCGTCTCCAAGCAGGGGCTGCAGAAATCCAAAATCCGCATCCGGTAGTACTAAACTGATCAACAACAAAAAACTCAGCACAAATAACGGCAGTACAAACTGGGTCATTCGCCCAATAACTTCAATTCCTTGAAGTGCCGCATACCCCCCGACCAAAACTACAGTCAGATTAAGGACTAAAATTGGCGTATTCGGCAGCATAGTTACGGAAAAAAAACCTGCAAATTCACGAATAACCAAGACGTCAAGGATAAACAGAAAGAGGATATATAAACATCCAAGCGGTTTCCCCAGTAGTTTACCTAAAATAAGTTCACCGTATTGGACCAAGGTCAGCCCCGAAAACCGCTCTTCCAGTTTACAGGCCATCCATACCGTCAGATATCCTGCAAGGGTCGGAACGATCAGTGGAACCATCCAGGCCGAGACGCCGGCTTCTTGAGCAGTGATTGACGGTACGAAAAGGATTACGGTTGCCATGATCATCAGAAACATCAGCATGGAAACCTGCGTGTCGGATATTTTCTGCTTATCTATTAGCCTCCACCCCCACTGTCAGGTTTGGATGGACCTTGATCAGGGTCCTGGCGCACCGGTTCTTTAGCGCCAAATAAACGCGGCCGGGTCTGCATAGACCACCACGGTGCCCGGATCATAGTATCTTTTAGATCCTTCGTACTTAAAGGAGCGATGGGAGAAAGGTAGGGCACACCAAACGAGCGCAGGCTGCATAGATGAACTAAGGTAGCCATCAAACCCATCATAATCCCCAACGCTCCCAAGAAGCCAGCCAGGATGATTAAGGCAAACCGCAGAATTCGAATAGCAGTACCTGCGGCATAGTTTGGGATCGCAAAATTAGCAATGGCCGTAAGAGCGACCACAATGACCGATATAGGCGAGACTATTCCGGCTGTGACTGCTGCCTGACCTATGACTAAACCGCCGACGGTACTAACAGTTTGGCCGATGGCTTTCGGCATACGAACGCCGGCCTCCCTTAATAGTTCAAACGTGAGTTCCATTAACATAACTTCCACAAATATAGGAAATGGCAAACCCTCACGGGCGGCTGCAGCGGTGGTGAGAAGCGATGTTGGGACCATAGTTTGGTGAAAAGAGAACAGTGCCACAATTACGGCGGGCAGAACTAAGGCAATATTTAAGGCTATAAAACGAAGTAACCGAATCATGGTTGCAAAGAAAGCGTTGTTATAATAGTCCTCAGTGGCCTGAAGTAGTGTGACAAATGTAGCGGGAGCGAGTAATACCATCGGGGAATTATCAGTCATAACAGCTACCCTTCCTTCAACGAGGGAGGCTGCGGTTTTATCCGGACGTTCGGTGTACTGGATGAGGGGAAAGAGAGTTATCGCTTCGTCGCTGATCATTTCTTCTATGTAGTTACTTCCCAGTACACTGTCCATGTTAACCCTGCTTATACGCTGTTTTACCTCATTCACTACTTTGTCATTGGCAATTCCCTTAACATAACACACAACCACGTTGGTCTTGGTCAGGGCTCCCACCTTAAATGCTTCAACCTTTAAACGGCTCGTCTTAAGCCGTCTCCGCAGCAAGCTGATATTAGTGTCCACACTCTCAACAAACCCGTCCTTAGGGCCCCGTACTACAGGTTCTGTATCCGGTTCATCGACGTTTCGTACAGCTCCTCCCCGCAGACCGGTGATTATTGCAGACGTCGACCCATCCAACACTAGGGCTGTATTTCCCTCCAAGACCTTGTTGACCAGTTCTGTTTGATCTCCAATGGTATTGGTTTCGGCCACGTTGAGGACGTAATCCTGTAATACCTGAATCGCGTTGGTAATACTTAGCTTGACTCCGGGGGGCAAACCACTTGTTTGCTGCGTTAAAGGCCTAATTAGTTGTTCACTAATCATTTCGAGGTCAGTTAAAGGGCCGATAAAAACAACGAAAGCCTTGATAGGCTGTTCGGCATCAACCATGAATTCTCGGAAAACGACATCGATACAAAGGTCAAACACCTGCCGTAAGGCCTGCAGATTTGTTTGAATATTGGATGATAACGGCCTTATTTCTTGGGACTGATCTGAAGTCTTTTGGCAATGCAATCCTTTACTCGAAAACCCCAGCATCCCTTTAAACAGTTTCTTAAACATCTTAGTTCACCTTTGGTATATTTTAGATATATATTTCCCCGGATCAGAGCATTCATACTAAATAAGAGATTGTATGGCTTAAGGAAGAATTTAATCATATTACCTCCAGTCACGGGGCTCTCAGTAACTACTGTTGTTTTTGAATTTAGAGCCAGCTCTTTAACCAGTTCCACGTGTTCAGCTTCATTAGATTGTGGTAAGCATAACCTTTCTCTTCTATATAAAAAGAGCGCCCGTTCTTGTTTGATGAGTTTCTCAATTTCTCATCCAACATTGCGATGGCTCATTATCTAACTCAGTGAGGTAATATCTTTAAGTTTGATTAATTTATTTTCTCATCGAAATATACTAATCATTTAATCCCTTTCCATTGAGAATTCGCTGCATACATTTTTCAACCCTTGACTCTCGAGTTTTGGATTGTTTGGGTTCAGAAAAATAAAGAATGTATGCTCTTTGCCGTCCCGGCGTCAATGCTTCAAAAGCAGTTTTCAAGGCAGGGATTTCATCTAATTTAGTTTGAAATTCTTCAGGAATTGTGTATTCCGTAGCCTTTTTAAATTCCACTTGCAAACCGGATTTTTCCACTTCAATGGCTTCATAAATATAGGCTTTCAAGATGGCTTCCATCTCAACTATTTCCTGAGCATTGGTGAACCGAATCTGGCGCCCCGCCTGCACATTCTCCGTTTGTTGGATTAGAATACCATTGGGATCCTTTAACAAGGCACCTTTCATAAACAGAAGCGCACAGTATTCTTTAAATCCATGTATTAAAACTATGTTACTTCCCTGAAACGAATAACAAGGTTTACCCCACTTCAATTCTTCGGTCAGCTGGCAGTCAAGAATGATCATTCTCAATTTCTCAAATTCTTCCTGCCACTGTTTGACTTTACTTAAATATTCATCAACCTTAGGATTCATTTTGCTATTTGTCATCAAGGAGCACCCCTCTTCAATTTTTCGATCAACTGACAGTTACGGATGAGCATTCTCATTTTCTCCAATTCTTTCTGTCAATTTCTGCATCTCCTTGGGAATTGTCCTCAAAAGAAAACACATTGCTTTTTCGTACAATGTGTTTTTATTATGTATCTCGTACAATGTGTTCATACA
>JAUZPJ010000269.1 GCA_030706025.1 Bacillota bacterium
GGTCAGGTATTTAAACTTGGCACAAAATATAGTAAAGCGCTAGGGGCAATCTATTTAGACGAAAACGGTGAAGAAAAGCCTTGCGTTATGGGTTGTTACGGTGTGGGGGTAAGCCGTTCAATGGCGTCCTCAATTGAGCAAAACCATGATGATTCTGGAATTATTTGGCCGATACCCATAGCTCCTTATCATTGTATAATTGTACCCGTGAGTACGAAAGATTCTCAAGTGGTCGAGGCGGCAGAAAAACTGTATCAAGAACTTCAGCGTCTTGGCGTTGAAGTGGTCCTCGATGATCGTGATGAACGTGCTGGAGTGAAATTTAAGGATGCGGATCTAGTTGGATATCCTTTACGGGTGACGATCGGAAGCAAAACTCTTGCTAATGGCCAAGTCGAATTAAGAGAACGCAAAATCGGCGAAACTCAGCTTGTACGTGTTGAAGAAGTCGCTCAAATGGTTAAGTCAATTATAGATAAAGCGTTACTGTGTTAGAAGTCCCTTTTTATCAAGACTTCCTTTGGATCGTAGGGGACTTCAGTATCTCGATCTGACGACAGTAGAGCTCTAACGGGTGGAGGCCATTCCCGAACAGGGGAAATGGGTCCTCCACCTTTCTGCATCGCCTGAAATAGATGACTCTTTTTGGATAGGAGAAGCACTTTATGAAGTTTTGAACGACGAACTTTGGTTATACGTCCCGAATGCGCTGGGAATTGAAAAGTTTATCAGGAATAGTGCTGTATAAATAGGAAATACTATGAAATAAAGGAGATGATAATGTGAAATATCAATCTCTTAATACGAATTTCATCGCTAGTATTTCTCTGATTGGAATAGCATACGTTGTGGTCATTATAGTAGCAATGCACAAATTACGTCCAGACTATGATCCACGGAGTCGTTATATTAGTGAATATGCAGTAGGTAAATATGGACAACTTGCATCGAGTAGTTTTGTTATTTTTGGTTTGGCTATCTTAGGGATATATTTGTGCTTGAACACTGTATTGTCAGTTAGAGTTAGATCGAGCTTGGGACTAACATTTGTGGCTATTTGGGGTGTGTCGCAGCTTATGACTGGTTTTTTTAAAGTCGATTTAAAAAAAAACAACTGACCTTACTTGGTACAGTGCACTCAGTTGCTGCTTTTGTTGGAATAGCCGCTTCGGTAATGGGTCTAATAGTTTTGTCTTTTAATTTTGCCTATGATGAAAGGACTCAATCAATTGCGTTAGTAAGTCAAATCGTTGCTATTATGGCGTTGATTTTTGGTAGCTTATTATTAATAGGCCTTTTTGGAGATTTAGCTTTGAAATATCATAATACTATTTCAGATGTACCATTATCGCTTCATAATTTAACAGGTCTTACTGAACGCGTATTACTTGGAATTTACCTAATTTGGCTTATCATTATAATTAATAATTTAACTTAAATTGAATATAAGAGTTTAATGTAGAATAAAGTGAATCTTTCATCTTCCACGGAAAATGTAAGGATGAAGGTCTGTATTTTTTCTTAAGTTGATAATAGGGTGTGGCAATAGTCAATTCTGATGCCACATCCTTCATTTGTTTGAGTATTCAAGATTACCGTTTATAAAAGTATGTAAGACCTTTGAATTAAGGTTAAAAGGCTCTCCGCTGAATACAACTAAATCAGCGTCGTAACCTGGGGTAATTTCACCAACCTTATCGCTGCATCCAATTATTTCGGCGGGATGATAGGTAAGCAGACTAATAGCTTCAGTTTGTTTAAGACCCTCTGCAATTGTTAAGGCAGCGATTGTTCTTAATTGGTCAATAGAGTTGTAAGGGTGGTCTGTAATTAGGGCTACCTTAACGCCTGCTTCTACTAAATTGAGGGCAGTTCTATAGTTGCGACTTTTAAGTTCCATTTTTATCCTAGGTGTTAACATTGGGCCAAACGCAACCGGAATCTTTCGTTCCTTGAGATATTCCTTAACTAGGTCAGCTTCAGTACCATGTTCTATTACGAGTTTACTAATGTTGAACTCGTCGGCGATGCGGATCGCCGAAATTATATCGTCAGCCCTATGAGCATGTGCCCGCAAGGGAATTATTCCTTTAAGTACTGGAATTACAGACTCTAAACGAATATCTCTGTAATCAATCTTACCACGATCTTTTAAAGTCATATAATCCTCTGTTCTCATGAACAATTCCCTAATCAAGGCAGCAGTACCCATTCTTGTAACTGGGCATTTACTGTCTTTTCCATATGTGCTGATCGGATTTTCTCCGAGGGCGATTTTTAAGCCAATTGGATTTTTTAAAATCATATTATCAATAATATTACCTGCAGTCTTTATGGCCAATGATAAACCTCCGACGGCATTATTACTTCCTGGGCCGGTCATAACGCTTGTAATACCTGACTTTACGGCATCTTGAAATGCGATATCTAAAGGATTAATTGCATCAATTCCTCTTAAATGGGGTGTAACAGAGTTTGATGTTTCGTTATTGTCAACCCCTATTTTTCCAGTACCTTCTTCGATTATTCCTAAATGAGTATGGCAATCGATAAATCCTGGCAAGACATAATGTTCTTCCATATCCATAAGATGATTACAGCTATCAGGAAATATGTTATTGGATATACACGAAATTTTTCCGGACTGGATTATTATATCTTTTTTTTCAGTTTTGCCTTTGCTCTCTATCACGAGACAGTTCTTTAGAAGCAAAGAGTCCAATAAATCCCCCCCTTTTAACGATTACTAAGACTATCTTCATAACAACTTTAGGCTGTCTAGCAACTACAGTTTGCTTCACATTGGGATAAATTATTATCGAACATAGCCTTACGTTTTGAATAATTTGGAACGTGGAAATAAGATAATCCCACTGGAGCCAAGAAAAGAGCCACCCATGAGGCGGCTTTTTTAATACTGTCAGAAAGTATAAACTTCGTTATATACTTTCCAAGCATAAGGGCAGCTAGGGCTGCCGCCTTCGCCAGAGGCTTGGCGCCAGCCAAGTTTTCTTTATGTATCTAAATATTTTACCAGTTTGAGAGCAGACTTTTAAAGCGACTCCCCGCAGCAATATTCTTTCTAGGTATATTAACATAAACGTTAACACGAAAATTGTAGCTGGCGGCGAGATCCGGCAAAGTATATCCCTTCACGAGTAAAATGAGATCATCTCGAGAGTGTTTAAAATATCATTTTCATGACACTAGGAAGGAGAAAGTATATAAATTGAGTAAATTTACACAAAACCGATATATTTATTTTGCAAGGAAATATATAATAGTTAAGGGATTATATCCCAAGTTAATTAAAGAGTGTAAGAAAGGGGAACTAAAGGAATGGGTTTGCAATGGTTTAGAGTCCCAAGAGATGTGGTATTCGGAACAGGTACTTTGGAGTATGTAAAACAAATTAAGGGTTCAAAGGCATTTATCTCTACAGGCAAAGGTTCAATGAGAACAAACGGTGTACTCGATCAGGTTATAAGTTATCTAAAAGAGGCTGGGATTGAGTCCACCGTTTTTGATGGGGTTGAGGGTGACCCTTCAATTGATACCGTATACCGCGGGGTAGAAAAGATGAGAGAGTTTGCTCCAGATCTCATCATTGGTCTGGGTGGTTGCTCTGCAATAGATGCTGCTAAAGCTATGTGGGTTTTCTATGAATACCCCAATCTCAAATTTGAAGATATTAAAGATCCATTTACGATACCAGAATTGCGTAAGAAAGCCAAATTTTTAGCAATTCCTTCGACTAGTGGAACTGGCACAGAGGTAACCTGCGTAGCTGTAATTACAGACAATCAAACAGGTATCAAATATCCTTTGGCTTCTTATGAAATAACACCGGATATAGCAATCGTTGATCCCGAAATTTGTAAGACCATGCCTCCTAATGTTACTGCTGATACCGGTATGGATGCATTGTCCCATTCCTTTGAGGCTTATGTTTCAATCATGGCCAGCGAATATACGGATACTTTTTCCCTGGAATCTATTAAAATGATTTTTGAATGGTTGCCTAAAGCGTATGCCAATGGCGAAAATATTGAGGCAAGGACTAAAATGCATATTGCACAAAACTTTGCCGGAATAGCCTTTAGCAATGCTATCTTGGGACTCGTGCATAGCATGTCACACAAATGCAACACCAAAGTTCCTCTCACGCATGGACGGTGTAATGCTATCTTTATGCCACCCGTCATTCAATATAACGCTAAAACGTCAGGGGCTCGTTATGCTGAAATTGCTAGAACACTAGGATTAACGGGTAGTAATGATGAAGA
>JAUZPJ010000027.1 GCA_030706025.1 Bacillota bacterium
ATAGAAGGAGGAGATTGTATGTACGGATATGGCGCAGGGGTTACTGGATATGGCGCAGGTTGCTGCGCACCGGTTGCACCAGTTGGACTAGGCCGTGGTGTGGGCTTTGGGATTATTGCTATCGCAATTCTGATCTTAATTGCTTTAGGGGTTATCTTTTAATCGTTTAATTATAGAAAGCTTAAATTAAGGGAGGTAATATTATGTTCGCAGGAGCAGGCGTTGGTGCGGGAATTGCTATCGTTGTCGTGATCATTCTTCTATTGATTGCTATGGGAATCGTTTTCTAAATTGGAGTATAAATCTAAATATCAAATAAAGGAGGATAAACTATGTACGGATATGGATATGGAGCGGGTGCCGGATATGGCGCAGGATGTTGCGCACCAGTTGCACCGGTTGCTCCAGTTGCAGGCGTTGGTCTAGGCGCTGGGATTATTGCCATTGCAATTCTGATCTTGATTGCTTTAGGAGTTATTTTTTAAAGTCTAGAGATGTGGACTAAAGGAGGTCAAAGATATGGCTTTTGGTGGAGGAGTAGGACCTGGTCTTGGTGCAGGAATCGCTATTGTAGTCGTAATTATTCTCTTGCTTATTGCAATGGGAATTGTATTCTAAAGAATTTTGGAGAGTAATTTGGGGGTGAGTTCATGTACGGATATGCTGGAGCAGGTTGCGGTGTAGGTGCGGGAATTATCGCGATCGCGATTCTTATATTAATTGCCTTAGGAGTCATTTTCTAAGACGTTTCAAGTAAGCTTTGCTCGTGGAGGGTCCCTATAAGGGACCCTCTTTAGTTTTTTGTTGTTAGGCGCTTACAAATACGACATCTTTTTTGAAAGAAATATCAAAAGGGTCACTGCCAAAAAAGAAGGCAGTGACCCTATCAAACTGAGCCTAAATCTTGGGACCTTCACGTTGCATAAGAATAAGAATTTTAGAAGAGTTTACCACCAAAAGCGACGGAAACCAAACCAGGGACTAAATCCAAAACCCCACCAAGGGAGACCAAAACCCCAACGACCCCACCACATAGAAAAAACCTCCTTATTTCATCCATTCTTAAGTGTCATACCTTGTAGCCGTGGTTTCGCTACTTAATTTAGAATATGGATGTAATAAGTCTAATGTTCCATAAAATGGAAATTACCGGATTTAAACTTTTTGCGCTTTCAAAATTTTGATGGTCAGAGTGCCACCTTGGATGCTTGTACGAATCAGGATATAGCTCCCTGATGTATTTTTGAATTTAAAGTCTAGACTTGGGTATGCTACCGTTGCATCCTGACCTTGAGGGACATAGGTGATTGCTAGACTATGGTGTGATCGTTCTACAATTTCCAAGGATGCTTGTTGAACGGCATTAAAAAGGGTACTGGAAACTTGACATACACCTCCTCCTAGACCAGGTACAAATTTATCGCCTTCAATGATAATGGCCATCTGATAACCCGACTCCGCGGTTCTTGGACCAACAGTTTGGTTAAAAGAAAACACTTCTTGGGGTTTTATTAACGTGCCATCGAGAGCTTTGGATGCTAGTTTTATATTTTGAGTTCGCCCTATCTGGTTGGGGTCGAAGTGAGTGGTATAAGTCCCAAGAAGATCGGTCATCTTCAGGGTTTCAAGCTCTTTTCGAGTGATGCTTGGGGCCACTTCCTTAAATGGAATAGAAATCGAAACAGTTTGATTAAGGGAAGACTTTTTAACGTTGGTTATGAGGGAGTCAACATCTACTTGTTTCCCGGGCTTTTCAGATACTATTTCCATAGTGTCATCGGATGTAACCGTAAAACGGGCATCTGTGGCAGGGACATTCAAGGATGAAAGGGACTTATTCAACGTTTCCTTAAGAATTTTGTCATCCCAAAGATATTGAGGTTTAAATGTAATCCCCCAGCTTGCTTTGAATTTACTCATGGCCTTCTTCCAAAGGATTCCTTCACGGCCAATTGAGTAGGCTTGTTGAAGTTCCGCATCAAAAGTATAGGTTAGGCCAAGTTCTTTTGTGGTCATGGAAACGTCTGTTTGGTCAGATGTAAAATGGATAGGGGTAGCTAATACTTGATTTCTAGTTTGTTCAAGCTTTGATCGGGCCTCTTCAATTCGAAGTTTATCTAAGGGAATTTCTAGCACAACACCGCTAGCAATCTCCCCCTTGTCCCAAGTATAAATAATGAGTGCAATAGTAAGGGACCCGAGTAGGGTAAGTACAATTCCAACAATAATAGCTAGGGTTTTATACCTCGTAAGTAGATTGTTCATACCAAATCCTCCCTTTCGCCTAGTAACTCTTAACTATATGCGAGAAGTGAGGAATTCTTCATCGAGATTAAATTGGATATTATTGGGCTATACTAGCAGCAGGGTATTGACTGGGGGGAGGTTGCTTGGAATTTATTCAACTAGTGTTGCTAGAGGGAGTGCTTCTTCTTTCCGCAGGAATGATTTTTTTTGGAGGGATTTGGGGAATAGTTGCAGCAACTGTCGCTTTGAGCGGCATTAACGTTCTTTGCCATGATTCAACGCAATTTTGGTACTGGGAAATGATCCTCCTTTTTGGGGGAACAATTGGAATAGTTCTTTTGCTTGCCGTCGGTAGAATTGCCAATAAGAGTAAAGTTGTGCAAGGGTTAGTTGGAGGATTGATTAGTCTAGTTCTCTTTGGAGCGTTTATTACGCCAATAGCAGCCATAATCCTATGGGCTTTGGTAGTGGGAACTGGATTGATTCCTAAGAATAATAAAAGCCAGGTTCTATGGGGCTTTGCGCCAACCGTTTTGCGTCTGGTTCTTGGACTCGTCTGGGTTATTTATGGAAATATCTTAACACTCTAACCTGAAACAAAAAAATCTTGCATTAGAGTACAACATTTGGTATCTTATACATAAACTATCATGTCAGGCAATTATAGCTGGGCTTCATTCTATGAAGCAGCGGAATAATCCGCGGGACTTCCTTTTGAGGAGTCCTATTTTTGTGTATTTTAGAAGTAAGTTTTGTGTATGGCGAGGAGAGTGGGATTGTGGATCGGAAGACGCGGGTAGCTTCTATATCTGTCCTATCGAATACGTTTTTAACACTAGCTAAAGTAGTGATCGGATTAACCAGTGGTTCAGTTAGTATTTTGTCAGAGGGAATTCATTCTGGTATTGACCTAGTAGCGTCCTTTATTGCACTTTTTGCGGTAAGAGAGTCGGGTAAACCCGCGGATTCGCGTCACGCGTACGGTCATGGAAAAATTGAAAATGTATCCGGCACGATCGAGGCTGTCTTGATATTTGTTGCCGCCCTAATGATTATGTTAGAAGCAATTCAAAAGGTTCATAGGATCCTTGACGGTTCCGAAGGATATGTTGGCGATCTGCGATTAGGTTTAGTTATCATGGGAGTTTCTGCGACCATGAACTTATGGGTGTCGACTCGTCTTATGAGAGTTGCGAAACAAACGGATTCTGTAGCCCTTGAGGCAGATGCCTTACATTTACGGACAGATGTATACACATCTGCGGGTGTTTTTAGCGGGCTTCTCCTGATCAAAATTACGGGTTGGGCTATCTTAGATCCTATTATTGCCTTCGGTGTGGCACTGATGATTCTTAAGGCCTCTTATGATTTGACTAAGGAAGCGTTTTCGCCGTTGGTTGATGTGAGTCTACCTGATGATGAACGTGAAATCATTGCCCAAGTCCTTCAACTCCATGCGGAAGAATTTGTAGAATTCCATAAGCTGCGGACTCGGAAGGCTGGAGCAGAAAGGCATGTCGATTTACATCTGGTCGTGGCCAAGTATACTCCAGTCGTTGACGTTCATGAACTGTGTGATACGATTGAGCAAGAAATTAACGAAAGATTGCACGGGACTCATATCCTGATTCACACAGAACCTTGCAGAAGTAGGGATGCAGAATGCCCTGCCGGGGAAGATTTATCTCCATCATGTGAGCGTTGCCAGGTAAAGACTGCGGGGGTCGATAGCCAGAATCCTAATGATGGATAATCATAAATTATGGTTGCTGCGTTTTTCACTCTGTCTTATAATGAAAGTCTGGGGGAGTACAACTTGAAGAGAATTTGGTCGATGCAGCAATCATTTGTAACAACGTCAGAAACACTCCACGACTTTCTGGGAATTTCCCCTGTTGTCGCGGAGATTTTAGCGCAAAGAGGTTTTCACCAGCCTGAGGAAGCTATCGATTTTTTGCGCCCTACACTATTAAACCTGTTTTCTCCATTTTGTTTTCACGATATGTCGAGAGCCATTAAGCGATTGTCGATGGCCCTCCAGCAAAAAGAAAAAGTACTCGTCTATGGAGATTACGATGTTGACGGGGTAACAAGTACTGCATTATTATATAAAGTCCTCAGAGATCTGGGTTTTCAAGCGGTAGCCTATATTCCTAATCGTCAGGATGAGGGGTATGGCCTACATTCAGAGGCCATTGAACGTGCCGCTAGAGCCGATGTGAAAGTCCTTATTACTGTAGACTGCGGGGTCACTGCTGTTTCAGAAGTGAGTCTTGCGCGGACACTGGGGATTGATGTCATTATAACGGATCACCATGAACCACCCGCAATTATACCGGCGGCTTTTGCTATCATTAACCCAAAGATCGGAAATTCAGGGTATCCGTTTATTGATTTGGCGGGAGTGGGTGTGGCGTTTAAATTAGCTCAAGCCTTATTGCAATCGTTAGCAACTGATGAAGTGGGGATACACTCAGAAATTGAATTATTGGATTTGGTCGCTTTAGGGACAATTGCAGATTTAGTCCCCTTGGTCGGAGAAAACCGTATTTTTGTCCATTATGGTCTTCATCAAATGGAAAAGACACGACACTCTGGGCTGGAAGCACTTCTTGAGGAGTGCGGGCTAAAGAATAAAGCTCTGAAAGCAGGTCAAATTGGTTTTATGGTCGCGCCGAGAATTAATGCGGCGGGACGTATGGACAGTGCACGAGCAGGTTTGGAACTTCTCTTGACTGTGGATCCGGAGAGAGCTCGGGAGCTGGCTCGCTTATTAACTCAGGAAAACAAGGTACGCCAAGACACAGAGAAAGAGATTCTGGCTGAAGCGGTTTTAATGCTTGAGAGTGCACCTATTCCGAGAGTTATCGTGCTTTCGGCAGACCATTGGCACCACGGGGTTATCGGAATTGTGGCCTCACGTTTGGTAGAACGATATTATAGACCCGTCTTTTTAATAGCTGAGGAAGGTGAGGAAGCTAAAGGGTCGGCTCGTGGGATTGCGGGATATCATGTTTTGGAGCAACTAACGATGCAAGCGAATCTTCTAACAAAGTTTGGGGGGCATAGGCAGGCTGCAGGTTTTTCCCTTCCCACTGACCATATTAGGCAACTTAGAGAAGGCTTAAATGAGCAGGCTATGGTTTTTGAGGATACTCTTTTTCAGGAATACTTAAAAATTGATCGACGAGTTTCCTTAGAAACAATTTCAGGTGGTCTGTTGCACGAACTTGAACAAATGGCTCCGTTTGGTTTTGGGAACCCTGGACCAATTCTTGCTTGCCAAGGTATCCCAGTCCATTCGGTTAGTACTGTTGGTAAAGAAGGAAATCATATAAAATTTCGTTTTGGAGTTCAGGGAGAGCAGGAAGGAATAGCTTTTCGCTTAGGAGAACGTTTAAATGAGCTAAAGGACGCAACAAAATTGGATGTGGCTTTCAGCTTGGATTGGAATACATTTCGAGGACGGGAAGACGTTCAGCTAATGATTAAGGATGTCCAAGTTAATGCTGATTTGCGGGAGAGTGCTGCTTCATCAGATGTTGTGGAGTCTTGGCCGGAAATTGCAGTTACCCTAGAAGAACCAGAGATTGAGTGGCTGGACTGGCGAAAATTGCAGCGCGATGCATTTCCTTTGCGCGATGTCGAAGATCAAATTTGGCTTTGGGACACGTCAGAGTGTGAACCAAGCCTTTTACGGTGGAACTCGGTTGAGGTGAGTGAAACTGTTTCGGAACAGAATTTTCAGGAAAAGCTATCAACCAGGAATAGAAGTCAAAGCCCGAATATAACGCGACTAGGGCAGGCAGGTCTGGGTATTATTTTAGGCCTTCCGCTAATAGAAGAGGACTTTAGGGAAGGGCTGGCAAAGCTACGTCAACTAGGAGTTTATCGTATTGCCCTGGCGGAATTTCAAAGTCCTTTGGAGGAAAGGGTACGTCAGCGGTGTAAATTCTTATCGCGTGAGGAACTGGTCCATATCTATCGAAAACTGTCAGTCAAAGCAAAGGAGACTAACCCCTTCTATTTAGGGGGTGACGCGGAAATTTCTCGTCTGGACAGAGTTGCCCTTGAGATTTTTGAGGAATTGGGACTCATCCGCTGTCTTGGAGGAACTGAGAAGATTGTTTTAGAGTGGGTTCCGGCAAAAAGTAAGTTAGATCTTGAATCTTCTTTACGTTATCGAAGCGCGAAAAAGCGATTTGAACGGGCGTTAAAGTTCCAGCACGAACTGTTAGTTTGTGCTTTTGGATAAGTGTTAAAATTGAACGTTCACTGAACCCTTGCATACAAATGTAGCCATCGGATATATGCTTTAGAGTGAAAGAACTATAAGAAGGGCGGAAACATTATCATGGATTTTAGGGAGCATATTCGTGTAATTTCTGATTTCCCCAAGGAGGGGATATCGTATAAGGATATTACAACGTTACTGAAAAATGGCGAAATGTACCGAGCTGCTGTTGATGCTATGGTAGAAAAGATTAGACCCTGGCGGCCTGACGTAATTGTCGGACCTGAGGCACGTGGCTTTTTACTGGGTGCTCCAGTGGCGTATGCCCTTGGAATCGGTTTTGTTCCGGTTCGGAAACCGGGCAAGTTGCCTGCCAAAACCATTCGTGAAACTTACGCCCTCGAATATGGTTTTGATACACTAGAAGTCCATGCTGATGCTATTGCTCCTGGTGAAAGGGTCGTTGTCGTTGATGACTTGTTGGCTACGGGTGGAACAATGTTGGCAACGGCAAATTTGTTGAAAAAGATAGGGGCAGATTTGCTGGGGATGGGCTTTCTGATTGAGTTGACGGTTTTAAACGGTCGGGAAAAACTGGTTGATTTTCCGGTATTTTCGTTGGTTGAGTATTAGAACTCTGCAGTCTAGATCGTTGTAAATAACGATCGATCTTTTATTGCAGATGAGAGGAGTTTTCAATGTCCTTCGCGGAGTTACTGGTAAAACTGCAAAAGACGTCCCCACAAGCACGTCATGCTATTGTGGATAAGGCCTATCGGTTTGCTGAAGCAGCCCATCGAAACCAACTTCGCAACTCCGGGGAGGACTATATATTGCATCCCCTAGAAGTTGCGTTGATTTTGGCAGAATTAGAAATGGATGAGGCAACGATTGCGGCTGCCCTGCTTCATGATGTCGTAGAAGACACCGAATACACTCTTGCGGATATTCAGAGGGAGTTCGGTCCAGAAGTTGCCTTGCTTGTCGATGGTGTAACCAAGCTTGGACGAATCGCATACAAGAGTAAAGTAGAGCAGCAAGTGGAGAATTTACGCAAAATGTTCTTGGCCATGGCTAAGGACATTCGCGTCATTCTCATTAAGTTGGCCGATCGCTTACATAATATGCGTACCTTAAAATATCATTCCGTCCAAAAACAAAAGGAAATTGCTCAGGAGACCCTGGAGATCTTTGCACCGCTGGCTAACCGTCTTGGGATTTTTCGCATTAAATGGGAGCTGGAAGATCTTTCGTTTCGCTACCTAATGCCGCAGGAATACTACGATTTAGTGGAAGGAATTGCGCTTAAACGTCGGGAACGTGAGGCTTATATTAATGAAGTTATCGTACAATTGCGTGACAAGTTAGATGAAGTGGAGATTTATGCCGACATAGCGGGTCGGCCTAAGCACTTTTACAGTATTTATCGTAAAATGGCTACTCAACGCAAAGAACTGAGTGAGATATACGACCTAATAGCGATTCGAGTGATTGTTGAGTCAGTCAATGATTGTTATGGGGCCTTGGGAATTATCCATACTTTATGGAAACCATTGCCGGGCCGTTTTAAAGACTATATCGCCATGCCCAAACCCAATATGTACCAATCTCTCCATACTACCCTTATTGGAGCGCATGGAGAACCTTTTGAGATTCAGATTAGAACCTGCGAAATGCATCGCACTTCAGAATATGGTATCGCCGCCCATTGGAAGTATAAGGAAGGTAATAACAAGGAAGGCTGCAAGACTGGCAATAAACCCGCGAGTATTAACTTTGAACAAAAGCTTTCTTGGCTGCGTCAATTGCTGGAGTGGCAACACGATTCTCGGGACGCCGGGGAATTTATGGAATCCTTAAAAATTGATTTATTTGCAGATACGGTCTTTGTGTTTACTCCCAAAGGGGATGTGGTTGAACTGCCGGCTGATTCCTGTCCGATTGATTTTGCCTATCGTGTACACACGGATGTAGGGCATCGTTGCGTTGGCGCAAAAATTAATGGACGGATTGTTCCCCTTGAAACAAAACTGGTTAACGGCGATATTCTTGAGATTCTAACCTCTAAGCAAGGCGGAGGCCCCAGCCGTGATTGGCTGGCATTTGTTAAAACTTCGCAAGCAAAAAATAGGATACGTCAGTGGTTTAAGAAAGGGCAGAGAGAGGATAACATTGTCCGTGGACGGGAAGGTTTGGAGCGAGAGGTCCGCAAACTCGGACTTGATCCAGCCATTGTTCTGAAAACAGAGAGTCTCTTAGCGATAGGCAAGAGCCATAATTTTGTGGGTATTGATGATTTATACGCAGCTATTGGGGATGGTGTACTAACTCCTAATAAGGTCTTAATGCGTTTGCGTGAGGAATTAACCAAAGAAGAACGTGAAAAGCTGCAGCTTGCAGCAATTCTACAAACGGAGGGGAAAACCCTAACCCAGAGTTACGGCAAAGCCTCTCATGGGGTACGGGTAAAGGGAGTTGATAACGTTCTTGTGCGTTTTTCACGTTGTTGTAATCCATTACCCGGTGATTCCATCATTGGTTATATTACCAGAGGCCGAGGAGTTTCTATTCACCGTCAAGATTGCAGTAATATTCTCAGTCACACGTTTGAAGAGCGTGAGCGGATCGTGGAAGCCGTATGGGCAGAACAGATGGACTCTACGTATCCGGTCGATATTCAAATCTATGGCATGGACAAACCACGTTTAGTGACGGAGGTTATGAATGTCGTCTTAGATACGCGCACCCATATTCTAGGAATCAATGCTCGTGTTGTAAAGGATAATACTGCTCATATTCAGCTGCGTATCGAGATACGAAATCTTGAACAGCTTAAAATGGTGATGCATAAAATCCGAAGGATCAAAGATATTACGGAGGTCAAGCGGATTCATTCGGGAGGTAAGTGACATGCGCAGTGTGGTTCAACGCGTAAAACGCGCATCAGTGACCGTCGATGGAAAAATTGTAGGTGAAATATCTAATGGACTTTTAGTTCTTCTAGCAGTCGGCCAGGAGGATAGTGCAGGGGATATGAACTGGATGGTTGAAAAACTAGTGGGCCTGCGGATCTTTGAAGATGAAGAGGGGAAAATGAACCGATCCGTTCAGGATGTGGGCGGGGAAATCCTTATGGTTTCACAGTTTACGCTTTATGGCGATTGTCGCAAGGGAAAACGGCCCAGCTTTATTACTGCCGCACAGCCAGAAAAGGCTAAGCTTTTGTTTGAAAAAATCGTAGATGATATCCGTCAGCGAGGTCTCAAGGTTGAGACCGGAGTCTTTCAAGCGGAGATGGATGTGGCACTCATTAATCATGGGCCCGTGACGATACTGTTAGATAGTGAGAAGAAATTTTAAGGGAGGGAATGTCGATGATCGAGGGACGAGCTATGGGGGCCATGGGAGCAAATTGTTACCTATACGCCTGTATGGAAAGTAAGAAGGCAGCAATTATTGATCCAGGAGCAGATGGA
Organism: Bacillota bacterium; assembly: GCA_030706025.1. Taxonomy (GTDB): domain Bacteria; phylum Bacillota; class Desulfitobacteriia; order Desulfitobacteriales; family Desulfitobacteriaceae; genus Desulfosporosinus. The sequence continues at coordinate 9,958 of JAUZPJ010000027.1, forward strand.
AAAAGGATTTATCGCTGGGTTTTGGAGAAGGGCCTCAACGTTGATTACATTCTGTTAACCCATGGGCATGTGGACCATATTGGTGCTGTCGATGAACTAAGAGAGCTTTTGGGAGAAGTTTCGGTAGGCATTCATGCGGGGGATGCCGGTATGCTCACGGATGGAAAACAGAACCTTTCAAGTTATTTCGGACCTGGTCTTGTTCTCAAAAAGGCAGACTTTCTGCTTCAAGATGGTCAAGAGATTACGATTGGTAAAGAAGTTTTAAAAGTGATCGCGACGCCTGGACACTCTCCGGGAGGGGTGTGTCTTTTATCGTCTGAGGGTCTGTTTAGTGGAGATACCCTCTTTGCAGGGTCGATTGGCAGAACCGATTTTCCTGGAGGATCGTTGGAACAACTTTTGGATGGAGTTAAGAAAAAAATACTAATCCTGCCCGAAGATACCCTGGTTTTTCCGGGGCATGGTGAGTCGACCACGATCGGAGAAGAAAAGCGGGATAATCCCTTTTTGGTATAATCATTACAGGTAACCATTTTTAAATTTAGAGCTAACAAAAATCAAGAAAAGTTGACAATTACTGATTGTTTTTGATATGATACTAGATAAACATTAAATCATATACGGATGCTCACAATATCTTTTAGAAAAATTCCGCGTATACTCTTTCTCCAGGGAGGGCTAGCTAGACTGGAACTAGCCTGAAAGACACTCGGTAGGACACTCTAAAAAGGGGTATGCTTGTAACGGTTAGTCTCGTTAACGACTAAAAAGTGGGCGGAATAATTCCGTCAATAAGGGTGGCACCACGAGAAGTTCTCGTCCCTTGCGCAAAGCAAGGAACGAGAACTTTTTTTATACAATCAGAAAGTATGAACTTCGTTATATACTTTCCAAGCATAAGGGCAACTAGGGCTGGCGCCTTCGCCAAGGCTGCAAGAAGGCTAATTCGTGCGAAGACAGTGTCTTCGGGCGTCAGCCAAGTTTTCTTTATACGTCAAAAAGTATAAGTGTCTGGTGGCATAAAATCCTGCGATAGAGGTTAGCAAGTTTAAGAAAAGTAACGATATTAAATCAAGGAGGAATTTAGTTATGGCAATTCAGCGCCCTAAAGGGACACAGGATTTGTTGCCTGGCGCAGTCGAACAATGGCAATATCTCGAAGAAACAATTCGTTCTGTTTGCCGCGAATATGGATATGAAGAGATTCGAACGCCGATATTTGAAGCAACTGAACTTTTTCAACGTGGGGTTGGACAAACGACCGATATCGTCCAGAAAGAAATGTATACTTTCTTAGACAAAGGGGACCGTTCCATGACCCTTCGTCCGGAGGGGACGGCTTCCGTCTGTCGTGCTTATGTTGAGAACAAACTTCATGGCCAACCTCAACCTGTTAAGCTTTATTACATGGGTCCTATGTTTCGTTATGAACGTCCGCAAAGCGGGCGATTTCGCCAGTTTCATCAATTCGGAGTTGAAGTGTTGGGAGCGGATCAACCACTGGTTGATGCAGAGGTGATTAGTTTAGTTTGGAATTTGTATCAACGTCTTGGACTGACCAAGCTTGAAGTGCATGTTAATTCAGTGGGCTGTCCGGTTTGCCGTGCTAAACATCGTGAACAACTTCAGGAATTTTTGGCCTTGCGACGTAACGAACTTTGCGATGACTGTCGGGACCGGTTTGAAACCAATCCCTTACGAATCCTGGATTGCAAAAATCAATCCTGTCAGACGATAACCAAAGGGGCTCCGACAACCTTGGATACTCTTTGCGAGAACTGTAAGACCCACTTTGAGAAAGTCCAAGACTTATTGGAAGAAGCCGGGGTGGTATATCGAGTTGATTCGCGCTTAGTACGGGGAATTGATTATTATACTAAGACTGCTTTCGAAGTTATGGTAGAGGAAATTGGAGCCCAAAGCGCGATCTGTGGAGGGGGTCGTTATGATGGGCTAGTTGAGGAAATTGGAGGACCTCCAACTCCAGGTATCGGATTTGCGATGGGGATCGAGCGAGTCTTGACGGCACTTCAAGTTCAACACAAACTTCCTGAAGGAAAGCCAAGGCTATATGCAATGTTAATAGCCTTAGGTGAGAAGGCTCAGAGCAAGGGCTTTTCACTCTTAAGTGCCTTGAGAGTTCAGGGTATGCCAGTAAGCATGGATTTGCAGGGCAGAAATTTAAAAGCCCAATTAAAAGCCGCCAATCGCCAAGGTGCCCACTATGCCTTGATACTAGGGGAAGAAGAGCTGGAGAGAAATGTAGTTCTCATCCGTGATTTGACGTTAGGGGAACAAACCGAGGTTCCGTTGGCTGAAGCCGTCGAGACATTAAACGAGAAGTATCGGAGAGGTGTTTAACATGACAATGTTTTCAGAACGTGTTCAAAATGGAGAGTTAGGGTTAGAAAAAGTTGGACAAGTTGTCCGGTTGTTGGGATGGGTTCAACGCCGTCGCGACCACGGGGGCTTGATTTTTGTCGATCTGCGGGATCGCTCCAGTATTGTTCAAGTTGTTTTTGACCCAGAGAAGATGGGGGATGCATTTTCTCTGGCAGAGAGCCTTCGTTCCGAATTCGTCGTTTCCATTCAAGGCCTTGTAATTGCACGACCGGAGGGTATGATTAACCCCAACTTAGCAACGGGGGAAATTGAGGTTGTCGCTCATTCCTTGGAGATATTAAATGGAGCCAAAACCCCTCCTTATTATCTTGTCGATCAAGTCGATGTCGATGAAACGGTGCGGTTAAAATACCGCTATTTGGATTTGCGTCGCCCCGAAATGCAGGCCGTGTTCAAAATTCGACATCAAGTTATGCAAATCATGCGTAATTTCTTTGACCAAAAGGGCTTCTATGAAATTGAAACTCCAATGCTTACGAAATCCACTCCTGAAGGTGCTCGGGACTATCTTGTGCCGAGTCGGGTTCATCCAGGAGAATTTTACGCCTTACCTCAGTCCCCCCAAATATATAAGCAACTGCTTATGGTGGGTGGTATGGAAAAGTATTTTCAAATCGCTCGTTGTTTCCGAGATGAGGATCTGAGAGCAGACCGTCAACCAGAATTCACTCAGCTTGATGTAGAAATGTCCTTTGTTGAGGTGGAAGATATTCTTCCCATGATGGAACAGTTAATGGAGAGGATTTTTGGGGAAACGATTGGGAAAACTGTTGCCGTGCCCTTTCCACGTCTGACCTATAAAGAAGCCATGGAACGTTACGGATCCGACAAACCGGATACACGTTTCGGGATGGAACTCGTTGATGTAGGAGACATTGTTGGTAAAGCAGGATTTAAAGTGTTTGCCAGTGCGGTGGCAAGTGGCGGATGCGTGAAGTGCATTTGCGCAAAAGGGTGCTCTGGGTTACCTCGTCGTGAGATTGACGACTTAGGAAAGTTCGTTAACACTTATCGGGCAAAGGGCTTAGCCTGGATTGTGTTAGCTGAGGAAGGAATAAAATCCCCAATTGCTAAGTTCTTTACGGAAGAGGAAATGAAAGCTCTCATTGAACGTATGGATGCTAAAACAGGGGATATCTTGTTCTTCGTCGCTGATTCATACCCGATCGTTTGTGATGCGCTTGGGCATCTCCGGTTGGAATTGGGTAAGCGATTGGGACTGATTCCGGAGGATGCGCTTAATTTCTTGTGGGTTACAGAATTTCCACTTTTAGAATACGACGAGGAACAAAAACGCCATATTGCCATTCACCATCCATTTACTGCTCCCATGGATGAAGATCTGAACCTTCTAGAGATGGAACCTCTTAAAGTACGGGCTAAAGCTTATGACATGGTACTTAATGGGATAGAGCTTGGCGGGGGAAGTATTCGGATTCATCGTCGTGAGGTTCAGGAACGGTTATTTAATTTGCTAGGATTCACAGAGGAAGAGGCGGTAGCGAAGTTCGGCTTTCTCCTCGAAGCGTTTGAATACGGTACCCCACCTCATGGCGGGTTAGCTTTTGGGCTTGACCGAATGATTATGCTGTTGACTGGAAAGGATAACATTCGAGACGTAATCGCTTTTCCGAAAACGCAAAGCGCATCGGATTTGATGGCTCAGGCTCCTTCCAAAGTTGAGGATAAACAATTAAAGGAATTGAGTATTAAGACGGATATCTCGAAGTAGGAAAAGTGGGGAAGAAGAGTTGACAGAGGAGAAGTCCTTAGCTATAATTACATTGTAGCTACCCCCTTAGGGTATCAAAGGAGTATATGACATGGTGAATTCAACCTCTTATTCGGAATCCAAAGAAGACCTTATACGCAGGTTAAAGAAAATTGAAGGTCAAGTCAAAGGGATTCAACGCATGGTTGAAAGCGATAAATATTGTGTTGATGTGTTGATCCAAGTGGCGGCTGTTAGAGCCGCGATTAACAAAGTTGGCACAATTGTTTTTGAACATCATTCACGAGGATGTTTGCGCAACGCCGTTGAAAGCAAGGATCATGAAGATGCGATTGAAGAGCTTATAGGGGTGCTTACCAAATTCATTAAGTAAATAAAACTTAATTATTAAGGAGGAATTTATAATGGCAGGTGCAAATGTTAAAACCTTTACTACTGAAAACTTTGAATCTGATGTTCTTAAGTCTGATCAACCGGTATTAGTAGATTTTTGGGCTCCTTGGTGTAGTCCATGCCGTATGGTTGCTCCTATTGTCGAGGAATTGGCTGACGAATATGTTGGTAAAATCGTGATAGGTAAGGTCAACGTGGATGAGAATGGTCCAATTGCTGGCCAATATGGTGTCATGAGTATTCCAACACTGGGTGTTTTCAAAGGCGGCAAGATGGTGGATAAAATCGTCGGTTTCCGAGGGAAGCCTGATCTTGTAAAAATGCTCAACGCTCAACTCTAATTAAATAAACAAGAAAAGCGGTGCCCAAAGAAACGTGGGCATCGCTTTTATTAGTCGATGATTGTTAATCTCGGTCGGCATAATGCACCTTAAAGGCTTTATTGAAGTCTTTGGTTGTCCTTGTGCCGAGTTTTCTTTTAGCCATAAATTTTCAGCAAAATCAAAGGGGAGAAAGATCGTGGAAAATAAGAAGTTCGATTTCCGAAGTGACACTGTGACGATTCCAACGTCGGAAATGCGCGAAGCAATGTATAAGGCTGAGGTAGGTGACGACGTCGTTGAAGAAGATCCTACCATTCGGAATTTAGAACGTTTAGCCGCTGAAAAAGTGGGAAAAGAGGCGGCTCTTTTCGTGACGAGCGGAACGCAAGGCAACTTAGTGGCCGTTTTAACCCATACAAAACGTGGGGATGAAGTGCTGATGGAATCAGAAGCACATATTTATTATTACGAAGTTGGGGGGATTGCCGCCTTAGCTGGTGTGATTCCACGTCTAATTCAGGGGAATGCCGGAGTAATAACTCCAGATGCCCTGCGTAAGGCGTTACGAGGAGATAATATTCATTTTCCAAATCCCACATTACTTTGTATTGAAAACACTCACAATCGAGCGGGGGGAACCATTTGGACTCCTGAGCAGATAAAGGATGTTGCAGTGGCAGCCCAAGAACAGGGGCTTCATGTTCACATGGATGGCGCCCGTTTGTTTAACGCAGCAATAGCTCAAAACTGTCACGTTTCCGAGCTCGCAGCTCCGGTTGATTCGGTGATGTTCTGTCTCTCTAAGGGATTGGGAGCACCGGTAGGGTCGATTCTTGCAGGAAGTACTGAATTCATTAAACGAGCTAGAAAGTGGCGCAAAATGATTGGTGGTGGGATGCGTCAAGCGGGGATTTTGGCTGCTGCGGG
>JAUZPJ010000270.1 GCA_030706025.1 Bacillota bacterium
CTAAATTGACCTAAGATTTTGACGTCCCTAATACTCTCATCGCCAATTTGATTAATTCGCTAAAAATCACCACGCTAAACGTGAACCCAATAATTTTGAGCCATATCGCTAATTCCAGAGGAACAGTTTTGAAAACATTTCCTCCAAACTGCGTTACTAAGATTTGAATAATAAAGGTTAGTAACACGACACCAAGCATCACTTTGTTTTTGAAGATATTGGCGAAAACGCTTGTTACTCCAAACTCCCTGCTATTGAAGGCATTCCAGAGCTGGAAACACACAAAGGATGTAAACACGATCGTCGATTGTTGTACTTCTGTACCACCAAGAATCTGTGTTTTCAAGAGCAACACTAACGCTGTAACAATAAACAAACCATTAGAAATAATCTTAAAGAGCATGTCCTTCGTCACGATTGATGCATTTCTCTGGATGGGCTGTTTATTAAGCAAATGCTCTCGAGGCGGTTCTAAACCCAAGGTTAAGGCTGGGGGACCGTCCATAATAATGTTAACCCATAGCAACTGTAAGGTTGTGAATGGCATTTTGTACCCTAGGACCTCTGCTAGAATAACAGTGATAAATGCTACAACATTAACCGTAAGCTGGAACTGAATAAAGCGTTGGAAGTTTTCATAAATACCTCGCCCCCACTTGATAGCCTTGACAATCGTGGAAAATGAGTCATCTAAGAGGACAATATCGGAAGCTTCTTTAGATACTTCCGTTCCGGCAATCCCCATTGCCACCCCTACATCCGCGGCTTTTAAAGCCGGGGCATCATTAATACCATCACCAGTTACAACCACTGAATTATTTTTTTCTTTCAACAGTTTTACGACTCTCATTTTTGCTGTTGGATTTGAACGAGCTATAACCACGATTTTATCGAGCTTACTCTTCAGCTCTTGATCATTCATGTTCTCAATGTCTGTAACCTCTAGAACTAAAGAATCGTTCTTTACGATTCCGAGTTGTTGAGCTATAGCTCTAGCTGTATTGATGTTATCCCCTGTTAGGATTTTGACCGTGATCCCCGCTTGACGACAATGATCAATCGCTTCTTTAACGTCTAAACGAAGTGGATCTTCAATTCCCACGAATCCCGTAAAGACCAAATCTTTCTCAACATTATAAATATCTTCCCATTGTGGCTCCTGGTCAAAATCATTAAAAGCAAACCCTAGTACTCGTCTGGCATTATCCTGTAATTCCTTGATACTCGCTTCGATGACCGCTTTGTGCTCGGCTGTCATCGGTACAATCGTTCCATTTTCAAGAATCCTGTTACAAATGCTTAATACTTTTTCCGGGGAGCCCTTGGAATAAAGTCTAAATCCACCATCTTTTTCATAAGCTGTTGACATCATTTTCCTTGCCGAAGTAAAATTATATTCTGCAATGGGGTCTCCAGACTGTTTACGATAGTGTAGATAATTTATTTTATTTTTATCCGCGCAGACAAGCAGAGAGCATTCCGTGGGATTTCCTAAGAATTCAAATTTATCATTATCTCGGGATATATCTGCGGTCGAGTTGACACAGAAGTTTTGGAGCATTTCGTCGCATTGGATTTTCTCCACCGGAACACTTTTTCCATCGCACCAAACATCAACGACAGTCATCCTATTTTCGGTCAATGTACCCGTTTTATCCGAACAAATAACATTCACCGAGCCAATGGTTTCGCACGCGATAAGTTTACGAACTAACGCGTTATTTTTGGCCATTTTCTGCATGTTAAATGCTAGAGTTATGGCCACCATGGTCGGCAATCCTTCCGGCACTGCCGCAACAATAAGTGCGACAGAAGTGACAAAGGCATCTTTTATTCCAGGAAGTGCCGTCCCGATATTCGTTAAAACTAGAGTACCCTGGCGATACATGTTGAACACTTCAAAAACAAAAATACCCGCTGCTACAATCGATCCAATGATCGATATTCTTTTGCCAAGATCCGCTAATTTCTGTTGGAGCGGTGTCTCAGACGAGACTTCTTCTTTGAGTTCGTTAGCAATTTTACCCATTTCCGTCTTATCGCCGATGGAAGTCACAATAGCTATTGCCCTTCCTTCGATCACCATGGTACCCGAGTAAAGCATATTTTTCCTCTCTGCTAGAGGAATCTGTTCACCACTAATTGTCGCTGAACTCTTGGAAACTGCTTCAGCTTCACCCGTAAGCATCGACTCGTCGATCCCGAGACTTGAAGAATGCACGATTCTTGCATCGGCAGGAACTTTATCTCCTGTTTCCAGATGAATAATATCCCCAATCGTCAAATCGCTCTGAGTTATATAAACAATTTTCGCATTACGTACTACTTTCACATGAACATCTTCACTCAGCTTTGATAAGGCCTCAAAAGCCTTATCCGATTTTCCCTCTTGTATCACCGAGATAGACGTGGCAATTAAGACCGCCACGAAAATACCTAATCCATCCGCGATATGTCCCATAGCAAGAGAAATTAGTCCCGAAATCAAAAGTATTATAATTAAAGGTTCCTTTAAACTGTCAAAGATCTTAGCAAAAATACTATCCTTTTCTTTAGGGGTAAAAACATTTTTCCCGTAGCGCTGAACTCTCGCTTCAGCTTCAGCCTGCGATAAACCGTTCTCTTCATTACTGTCCAATTCAGCAATGATTTCGTTAGCTTCCTTCAGAAAATAATCCAAACTAAAAATCCTCCCTTTCGTTCAATTAGTACACAAGCCATAATTCTTTATAGTATTATCGAAACAATCACTCCCTACTAAAATCCCTAACTACTTTTCGGTAAACAAAAAAGACTTTCGACACAGCTAAAACAGCTATGTCAAAAGTCTCGTTACCTCAAAAGGTTTGCAAAAGACAGGTAGGTTTTCTACCGGGTATGTTGCCTTTGCAATTCAACTACTCCCTCTTAACGATTTAAAGTGTATCGTAATTATTACAGTTTGTCAACGCTCAGTTTCAGGACACTATTATTTAAAATATCTATTAAGAAGGCCCTTGAACGCAGATCCATGTCTTGCTTCGTCCTTGCACATCTCCTGAACGGTGTCATGAATAGCATCATAGTTCAACTGTTTTGCTTTAGTGGCGATATCCTTCTTACCCTGACAAGCACCAAATTCTGCTTCAACCCTTAATTCTAAGTTCTTTTTAGTATCAGCATAGACAACTTCACCAAGTAACTCTGCAAACTTGGCAGCATGGTCAGCCTCTTCGAACGCGATCCGTTTATATGCCTCAGCGATTTCCGGATACCCTTCACGATCGGCTTGACGGCTCATCGCCAAGTACATCCCCACCTCAGTGCATTCACCGATGAAATTTGCTCTTAATTCTTCTTGAATTCCTGCATCTATACCTTGGGCAGTTCCGATTTTATGTTCATCAGCCCACTGCATCACGCCGTCTTTCTTCTCTGAAAACTTTTCCTTAGGGGACTTACATTGTGGACATTCATTCGGTGCTTCATTTCCTTCGTATACATAACCACATACTGCACATATAAATTTCTTCATCATTCTTTTTATCCTCCTCAAAAAAGTTTATTTAGCATGTGTATATATTACAGTAATTATAATAAAAAATCAATTACTAAATTAAACTATTTATATATTATTTTTGCCTCTTGTAAACGGTCTCTAACCCTCACCCTTCGAAAGACTATGTCCTGCCAACGTTTAATCAACCTTAATTCATCTTCTCCCTCGGGAGATACTATTAATTCCTCAATTCGTTGATACTTTCCTTCAGAGCCCCAAACAGGCGATGAAAGCCTAGCGGGTTTTGCGCTGGCACTCTGTATTGTTTGTTAATTTCCACCTGGACAGCCGGAATTCCTAATTCATGGGCAACATATGTTACGACGGAATGCCGCCCCGTATCGGCAATATGATTATGAGAAAGTCTTTCCAACCCGAAAGCCTGGAAGTTTCGAATCAACGTTTCTGTTAGACTAGCCTTATCCATAAGAGTCTTTCCATTATTTGTACCTAAGGCAATATCAAAGTCAAGCTCACGAGCTGCACCCTGTATATCTAGCACCCATTTAACCTTATTTCGCTGACAAATCTCGGAAATCTTTGCCTTATAAATACAAGGGTTGTCGTTAGCAGGATCACCACCATATAACTTTGTAGCTGCAATTGCCTGACAACCTGTTAACCGGTTTAAAAGATATACAATGGATCCCGTAAACTGATCTGACGGTTTAATCTTCTTTTGCCGATAGTACCTAACAGCATGAGGGGCTGACAACAAAACAGGTAATTTCCCTGGAAAAACTTGAAA
>JAUZPJ010000271.1 GCA_030706025.1 Bacillota bacterium
AAAAGGGCCGCTACACCCGGTAAAACTTTTCCTTCTAGAAATTCTAGTGAAGCGCCGCCCCCAGTGGAAATGTGTGTCATGCGATCCGCAACGTTCATTTTTTCCACGGCCGCTACAGAATCCCCTCCCCCGACAATCGTGGTTCCTCCGCAGGCAGCGACAGCTTGGGCAACACGCTCGGTTCCTTTGGCAAAGGCATCCATCTCAAAAACGCCCATCGGGCCATTCCAGATTACAGTCCGAGCTGTCGCAAGACGCTCAGCAAATCTCTCGGCACTAGCTGATCCTATATCTAAGGCCATTTCATCGGCCTGAATTTCCGATACATTGACCGTATGATGAGGAGCATTCGCCTCAAAGACAGGGGCCACCACCACATCGATCGGGAGTTCTAGGTCAATCCCTTTTTCCTTGGCTTTCTCGATAAGTTGCTTGGCCAATTCCACCTTTTCCTCTTCCAGCAAAGATCTTCCTACATTGAACCCTTGGGCTTTCAGGAAGGTATTAGCCATTCCGCCTCCGATAATCAAAACGTCCACTTTCTCCAAGAGGTTTTCGATTACGCCGATTTTATCGCTTACTTTTGCACCACCAATTATGGCCACAAAGGGATGTTCTGGTCGTTCCAAAGCATTGCCCATGAATTCCACTTCTTTTTGCATCAGAAAACCTGCCACAGCAGGAATATAATGCGTCACACCTTCTGTCGAAGCATGTGCACGGTGAGCGGTTCCAAAAGCATCATTGACAAATAACTCTGCCAATGAAGCCAAATCGCGGGCAAAAGCGGGTTCATTTTTCTCCTCTTCCGCATGAAAACGGATGTTTTCCAATAATAGAACCTGCCCATCTTGCAACTTGCTGACAGGTTCCATCGCTGCGTCCCCCACACAATCTTTTGCTAAAGGTACACTTTGCCCTAGCAGCTCACCTAGATGCTTCGCCACCGGTGCTAAGGAGTAACTTGGATTTACTTGCCCTTTAGGGCGCCCCAGATGGGAAGCAAGAATGACTCGCGCTCCCTCTTGAATGAGGTACTTGATTGTAGGAAGGGCAGCCTTTATCCGAGTGTCATCCGTGATTTTCCCTTGCTTATCGAGTGGAACATTAAAATCGACCCGAACAAGCACTCTTTTTCCGCGCACCTCGATGTCTTTAACACCTTTTTTGTTCATCTAATAATCCCCTTTCACTTTGACCCAAGGGGCCGCCAGTTAGTTTAGTATACCGAGGAAAGAAACTTTCTACTCTTCTTATTATAATTATACCGATAAGCCCAACTTATACTAATTCTACGTTATGCCACGGTTTCCTGCCCAAATAAGGGTTTTTGTATGTAAGTTATCTATGTTCAATTTCCGATCTTGCAACTCGTCGACTACCTGTCTGTACATACAAAAGAGTTTCTGCTGCATTGACAATATGATCCCCCATGCGTTCAAGTGTCCTGGCTACTACAAGACTTAAACCTAACTGACCATCGTTACATTTTTCTTGACTTCCTCGAACCAAGGCTGCCTTAAAGTTGGCATACGCTTGATCTAAAACATCATCTTGATCCGCTAAATCCAACGTAATTTCTTTTTCGCCCTTTAATATTGACACCGTGTAATCTGTCATGGAAATTAATTGCTTAGCCATCTGCAATATATCGGCTGACCAATCCCCTTTCGGCTTAAGCTCGCTAAGTTCAGCAAGATCGCAGGCATAATCTGCAACCCGTTCGAGTTCCTGTGCAATGCGCTGAAACCCTAAAATCCAACGAAGGTCTTGATTACGGAGTTGCTGTAAACTCATGATGTCAAAGCTGCGATTGATAATTGAATCCCGCATCTGATCAATAACATTATCACGTTCTTCCCAATCCTGAATCGTTTCACCCTTTTCCAGCGCTTCGATGGCTGCACTAAGATGATTTTGCAAAGCTTCCGCTAACTCCACAGCCATCGTACGTAAATTCAGCAAGACTTTGTCATACCCAGATGTACGTAACGTACCCATGCGGCACACCTCTCTTATTTATTCACCGCCAACTATGATTATTCATTTTATTCTCTCCTTATCATCCTTGTTAAAATCCGCAATCGGATCTTTAGTTCAACTTTAAACCATAGGCCTGCATGAGTATCCAAATGGGATGTTTAGCTTCAACCCCTGAACCGTGCTGGATTTGCACCTGACATCCCCCACATTCAGTTAACATAGTTTCAAATTTACCTTGGGTGACACAACCCTTGACACAGCTGAACAAAGGGTTTCCAATTTGCATAGCCAATTTGTACCTTTCCTGCTTGAATCCAAAACTTCCGGACAAGCCGCAGCATCCGGCATCCAAGTCGTTAACATTCACTCCTGGTATTAACCGCAATAACCGTAAAGAAGGTGTGCCGATACCTTGGGCCTTTAAATGACATGGAGCATGATACCCCAGGGACACCGTGACCTGCTTAAACTCTTCTCGAAGCTCTCCCCGCTCATGAAGTTCCCAAAGAAATTCGAACAAGTCATAGGCCTGGTGGCCGATCCGTTCCGTGCCTAATATCGAGGCCTCCTCTTTCGGATATTCTTCCTTTAATGCTAAGCTACAACTTGTACAAGCTGTGATAACCGGTACTTTCGCCTGCAAATAGGGTTCCATCAGGACTAGATTCTTCCTCACATTCTCCCTTCCCTCGTGAAAATGGCCATTGGCCTGAAGCGGGACTCCACAACAATGGAAGGGAGGAACGGATACATCATAGCCATTGTGTTCTAAAACCTTCACCACGGCCCGTCCCGTCAAAGAATCATTATAGGTGGCGAAACAGCCGGGAAAATAGACCACTGTCTTCTGTCCTAGTCGTTTCCCTGTTGAACCCCTAAACTTCGGCTTATAGGCGGGTAACGGGGCTAACTGACTAATTCCCAGTGTCCGCTCCATTAGGCCGCGCACTAGCTGCACTCCCAACACAGCATTTGTCATACCGGGCCAAACTGTCCCTAACTTTCCTAAATATTCTGCTCGACCGAGTATGAGATCTCGAATGCGGCGTTGGGTCGTCTTGCCATCCTTCTGCCCTGTTTGTTGGGATTTTTCTCGGGCCCGTAAAATCATTTCCGTAATTCTTACACCAGACGGACAAGTAACCTCACAAGTTTTACAATTCGAACAATCGTTCAAACTTCCCATATCCATCGCTAGGCCCTCAAGCCGAAACCGCTCTACATCCGGTCCTGCACTTTTCGGTCCCGGGAAAAGAGGATACACCGCTGCAACCGGGCATTGGGCTGTACATGCACTGCATTTTATACAGGCATCTAAATTTTTGACCCTGTCCCGCTCCCAATCCATCTAACCTGCATCCTTTCTACATCTTCTCTCCGGCGAACCATCCTGAGGCAAGTGAAACCCCTCCCCCACAATGCTCTACCCACGGATCCCAGTGCGCTAGCATCCGTCCAACCACTCGTACATTTTCTAGAATCACTTCTTGATTTTGAGACTTAATCGGACGGAGTTCACAGTCCACTTCAATCCCCATCCGAGCATACGGTTGTTCACCTAGAAATTCGGAACGTGTCCACTTAGAGGGAATAAATAAAGGAAGCCCCAGCACCGTTTCCTGTTTGATCTTAGGAGTTACGTTAATTCCTCCTCCGAAAATCCCCCCTGTTGCTAGAACAAAGGATCGGGCGGAAAATTCCGAAGCTCTTCCTTTACTTTGCACAATCACTTTTTGGCACAGTTTTCCCTGAAGTTTGACTTGTTTGACACCCGACCCCACGAGCAACTCTCCACCTAACTCTCGAAATTTCTGCTTTAAGACTTCGTATAGGATCTGACCGCTGGCGGTCGGCGGGAAAGCTGTCATCCCAATCACAGGAACGAGAGCTTTAGATAAGATATCCTGTAAGGAAGTGGAGAATTCAGCTGCTAAGCCCGGAAAAACAAGAACTACATTTTCGCTTCCAACAACCCTTTGACTCTCGTTAATCATTTTGAGCAAATCCTCAATAACTGCAGCCCCTGCGTCGGAGCGCCAATACTTCGCATAATCCAAATCTGTCACTGGCTTACCGATAGCATGCCAAGGTTCAAACTTATCAATACTAAATGGGTACACCTCGACACTAGCTTGCAGATTGGATCTCTCTAAATTAGCCTTGATCACCTCTGGGAAAAAATCTTTCATTCCCTCTGGAGCTATAAGTACAATACGCTGTCCATCCCTTAAGGCTTTAGCGTTTAGCCCTTTGGGCACCATTCCGGCTCTTCTAAGAGTGCCTAAAGGCGT
>JAUZPJ010000272.1 GCA_030706025.1 Bacillota bacterium
AACGAAGTTCTGTTTATGCCGCAAGTGCTCAGTGACGAACGGAAAAAATTTCGTTACTTGACCATGATGTCCTTGGTCAAGGACTTAAACGACCTTAGCGTAAACTTAGGTGGTGTACCTTATGGAGCAGGTCTATTCAATGCTTTCTACGCCAAAAAAATTCATGGAGCAAAATTTGCCGAACTAGTTCGACTTAAAAAACTGCTTGATCCACGTAAAGTTATGAACCCCGGCAAGGCTATTCATTGCTTGACCAGATTTAGGATCGCTCTTCCTAAGTTCGCTTACGGCACTGCTATGCTCGGGTTAGGCCTTTTTGTAAAGCATGGCAGATAGGGGGGGACAATAATGCTTCAAGAAAAATTACGGTCCATTGAAAATGATATCTATACCTGTGCACAGTGTGCATTTTGTACGGCTACTTGCCCAGTAGCTGAACAAAAAGGGTGGGAGACGTATGGCCCACGGGGAAAAATGTACCTTTTAAAACTTTTGCTTCAAAACGATCTTCAAGCCAATGAGGAGATTAAAGAACGCTTTTATGCCTGTACCACATGCAGCCGTTGCGCTAAAGTCTGCCAGACAGACTTGAAACTCGTGGAAATCTGGGAAGACGTGCGTTCTTGGCTTGTTGAAGATAATTTAGGTCCCTTAGAAGTGCACAAGGGAATAGAGGCCTCTGTGGCCCAAAGCCACAATACGTACCGTGAATCTGCCGACAAAAGAGATGCGTGGGCAGGCAATTTAAAATTGAATAAAAAGGGTAAGATCGCATTCTATGTCGGATGTACCTCATCCTATAGAATGCAGCAGCTTGCTCAAGATACGATGAAGATTCTACAATCCTTGGGCGAAGAAGTAGCGGTTTTAGGCGAAGACGAATGGTGCTGCGGTTCAGTGCTGCTGCGGACAGGTCAACGAAGACAGTTTAAAGAAATTGTTGAACATAATGTCCAAGCTCTGAAAAACACCGGGGCTAAAATTGTCGTTGCTTCGTGCACAGGTTGCTTTAAGACCATCAGTGGCGATTATCCGTCGATCTACGGGAGCGAACTGCCGTTTAAGATGATGCATATTTCACAATATCTAGCTCAGCAAATAGAAAGCGGCAAGCTTAAATTTACGAAATCAATCAATGAAAAAGTAACTTATCATGATCCTTGTCACCTTGGGCTACACGCAGGGGAATATGAGGCTCCCCGAGCTATTCTAAAGGCAATTCCAGGTTTGGAACTGATAGAGATGGATAATGTTCGTGAGGAATCACGCTGTTGTGGTGCCGGAGGCGGTCTCAAGGCAGGAATGCCTGATATTGCCTTAGCAATTGGACAAGTTCGGGTTAATGAAGCGGAAGAAACCGGAGCGAGTATTCTAGCAAGTTGCTGTCCATTCTGTAAAACAAATTTATCCCAAGCTATTGAGGCTAGTAACAAAAATTTAGTGCAAAAAGACATCACTGCGCTGGTTGTGGAGGCAATGGGGCTTTAACACATTACATGACGATTGTCGGATCTCGTATAGCATTAACAATAATTAAATTTAAATCCTATATCTAAAAAGGAGGCAAAATCTTGGCGAATAGTCAAAAAAAGATAGCCGTAGTAGCGTTCGGGGGTAACGCATTATTACCTGAAACGCAAAATGGAAGTTTTGAAGAACAGCAAGCGAATGCGGATGCTGCATCCGAGGCAATTCTGGGAATTGCATGCAGTGGTTATGAAGTTATTTTAGTGCACGGCAATGGACCACAGGTCGGGCAATTATTGGTTCAAAATGAGGAATCAGCTGCCAAAATACCCATGCTGCCCTTGGATGCCTGCGTAGCAGCGACTCAGGGGACAATTGGTTTTATTCTAACAACCGCTTTACGCCAGACCATTAAACGGCTCGGGATCGACAAAGATACGGTCACGGTGTTGACGAATGTTGCAGTTGACCCGGCCGATCAAGCGTTTCAAAATCCCACGAAACCGATTGGCGCATTTATGTCAGCGGAAAGAGCTCAGGAAATGAAAGAAAACAAGGGCTGGAAAGTTGTTGAGGACAGCGGCCGCGGCTACCGCAGGGTGGTTCCATCGCCCAAACCCAGGAGAATTATGGAAAGCAAAGCAATTCGGGATCTTGCCCAAGCGGGCTATATTGTAATGGCCTGTGGTGGAGGTGGAATTCCCGTCGCTAAGGTTAACGATCGATTTACGGGATTAGAAGCGGTCATCGATAAGGATTTGGCCTCCAGCCTGCTGGCAGCAGAAGTTAGTGCAGATCTCTATATTGTGCTTACAGGAGTACCACAAGTCGCCATTAACTTTGGCAAACCCAACATGCAATTCTTAGAAAGGATCACCGTGTCAGAGGCGGAAAAGTATATGTCCGAAGGGCATTTCCCATCGGGCAGTATGGGGCCAAAGATCAGTGCAGCGTTAAAGTTTATTTCCGACAGTGGGAAAGAGGTCTTAATCACTTCAGCAGAAAAGTTGGAGGCTGCTTTACAAGGACAAAGCGGTACTTACATTGTTCCTGAAGCAAAATGATCGTGAGGAGGAATAACATTAATGGCTACTTATGAGTTGTTTTCTCAAAAATTGAAGACGGTTAACATCGGTTTACCTTCCTTTGGGGAGGATCTAATTACTCAGGAAGTAGAAACTGTTCTAGTCGATTGGCAAATCCCAGCAGGGGGTAATACCGAGTTGGTAAATGCCCTTAAAGTTATAGAGAATGCCGAGGTAGAACAAGCAAATAAACTGACTATAGAAAGAATGCTCAGCGGAGAACCCGTCTTGATTGGTATGGAACGGGCTAAGGATGTCATTCCCGGTATGGGCCCCCGCAGTATCTTTCATTCTGGTCCGCCACTAACATGGGAACGGATGTGCCCAGGGGTACAGCGTGCGGTGCTTGGAGCAATCATTTTTGAAGGGTGGGCTAAGGATCGGGAGTCCGCACTTGAGGTCGTAAAAAATAATGACGTAGAATTTTCCCCAAATCACTTCCATGGCGCTGTGGGACCTATGACTGGTATTATTTCCCCATCAATGCCTGTATGGGTCGTTGAAAATAGAAAATATGGCAATCGTGCTTATTCCACCCTGAATGAGGGTAAAGGGGTAACTCTTTGGTATGGCGATTTCGATGAGAGCACGATCGAGCGGCTCAATTGGTTTAGAGACGTGTTTGGACCTAGTGTAAAAAAGGCCTTAGACAAACAAAGTGGTACGATTAATCCCTTTAACCTGGTTGCTCAAGGGTTGTCAATGGGGGACGAGGTTCACGTGCGCTGCCAAGCAACGACAGCTTTACTCATTAAAGAACTTGTCCCGCTTTTAGCCGACGCCGGAGTTGAGGGTTCGGATATAGCTGCAATAGTGCGTTTCATGGCTAGAAATAACACCTTTAGTTTGAATCTCGCTATGGCCGCATGTAAATCCGTAATGGATGCGGCTCATGGTGTGCCGAATAGCACGATTGTAACGGCTATGACTCGTAACGGTACCGATTTTGGTCTCAGGGTTGGTGGACTAGGTGATCAATGGTTTATTACGGATGCTCCTGCTTTAGACGAATGCCTCTATTACGCTGGCTTCAGTGTTGAAGACGCAGTGGCTGATATTGGAGACAGCTCTATTATTGAAACTACTGGTTTTGGTGGGATGACCTTCGCGTGTGCACCAACCATTGCCTCTTTTGTTGGCGGTGGTGTTAAAGATGCTATCGAATTGAATAAACAGATGGCTTCCATAACCTATGGCAAAAATAAAAACTTCGCAATTCCAAATATGGATTTTGCCGGCTCACCTACAGGGTTGGATATTCGCAAAGTTGTAGGCTCACGGATTGTACCGATTATTGATACCGGAGTCATTCATAAGGATGCAGGTATCGGGCAAATCGGGGCCGGCGTAGCACGTGCTCCAATAAGCGTTTTTGAACAGGCAGTGCTGGCTATGGCCAAAACAAAGTCTACGAAACAATAAGGGGTGACAACAACATGAGTGTAAAAAATTTAATTAAAACAAATAGTTATCAAGACTCTGTGCGTTTGATGCGAATTTCTGGTCAATTGAAAAAAGTTGCTGGGGTTGTGAACGCCTCCGTGATGATGGCTACAGATGCGAATAAGCGTGTTTTGGAAATGGCAGGCTTACTAGGCCCCGAGGCAGCTTCGGCTGGAGCCAACGACTTGGTCATCGCAGTTGAGGCGGATACGGCCGAGTCGATCGACGAAGCAATCCAAGCAGCCGAAAATGCTTTGGTGGAATCCTCTAGTAAAGGA
>JAUZPJ010000273.1 GCA_030706025.1 Bacillota bacterium
CGGCCGCTTAAATCTCCCTCCTCATCTATGGGGAGACGATGCCGTATTTCATCCACGACAGCCCGAGCCGCATTTTCCATAAGAAGCATACTTGGAATGCCATAATCTTGAATCGCTTTTTCTTCAATCTGGCGCATCTGCTCTGCGCTGATCACACGCACTTTCCCCACCCCTCTCTCTTTTGTCATTTCGTTCCCAATTCATTTCGTTCCCCTCTAGCTTAAAATCGCAAAAGCTATCGCCTGAGTGCGATTATGCGACATACTAACACGCACTTGAGACCTCCCTCTTGCCTTGACTAAATCCATGGCCCTTGAACTGAGAAAAACTATGGGCTCTCCACTGAGATCACTCAAAATCTCTATGTCATGCCATGACAATCCGCTGAGTCCTGTCCCCAATGTTTTGAGTACAGCTTCTTTTCCTGCAAAGCGGGCCGCATAGCTCTGAATACCCTTACCAACTAAGTTCTCTTGCTCCCGCATAGTGAAAAGACGTTTACATAATTTGGGTTGCCGTTCAAACGCCTGGGCCACTCGTTCTATTTCGATAATATCAACACCTGGATACACTTAGTACACCCCAGATCACTGAATTAACTCCTGCAACTTAACTTGTCCCTCGGCAGAACCCGCTGCTAGCAGGACATCTTCTCCACGAAGTACAAAGCTAGCTTCAGGTGAAAACTGTTCAAACCCATCTCGAATCACCGCTACAACCGTTGTCCCCGTGCGTTCACGAATTTTTAACTCCCGTAACGTTTTCCCGATTGCCGAAGAATTCTTTCCTATTTCGATTTCCCCAACATCCAACCAGCGAGACATAATGCGGTCGACATATCCCTGAAATTTGTTGAGGTGACTCTCGATCAATAAATCATTTTGGCGCCTCTGATCCATTAGACGTTTTAAATCTTCTAAAAAGGCTTGAATTTCTCCTTTTTGATTAAACGATTTGAGAAATTTTTCTGCCATAGCCTTCGACGTTACAGTAATCCCCACACCCTGATTCACCACAACTACACCAACATTTTGTAATATGGCGATAGCCCGACGAATGGTTTCTGGTGAGACATTATACCGACCTGCTAAAGTAGAACGACCGAGAATTTTTTCTCCTTCATGATATTCTCCCATCATGATAGCGTGCGCTATATCCATGGCAATTTTCTGGTAGCGAGCATGCTCCAATACCTTCAACCCCTTAACCTATTGATCCGATACTACTCTGGATAAGTTTAGTACATTTTCACTTTACCCTATTATAGCATAGCCATCTTCAGGTGGCATCATCCTATTGACGTCAGACAACTTACATGATACTATAGGGTTGTTAGTAAGAAACTGTTATTTTCTACATCGTCAAAGGTAAAGGAGGAAGCTGGATGGCTATTCAACTTAGTAATAAACAAGACACCTTTCGTCAGTTTTCCCTACGACGAGCTGCTGAACTCAAACAAATGATTATCCCTTATATCGAGAAGTCTAAAACCATTCCAACTGGTTTAACGAGTTCAGATGCTAACCACTTCCGACGAAATAGGATTCTTAGCCATTTCGATGCAACGCTTCAAGATTGGGAAAACTGGCACTGGCAAATACAAAACAGAATCACAGACCCGAAAATACTGAAGACCCTGCTTCCTAACTTGACCTCAGAGGATTGTGATGAAATTGAGCGAGTCAGCAAAACCTTTCGTTGGGCAGTATCCCCCTATTATCTAAGTCTTATCGATGATAAAGATCCCCATGACCCTATTCGCCTTCAGGGATTACCGAGCCGCGCAGAACTCGAGGATCACTTCGGTGAAGAAGACCCGATGGGAGAAGCTCTTACAAATCCTGCTCCCTGTATTACCCGACGTTACCCTGATCGGCTAATTATTAATGTCACAAACATGTGTGCGATGTACTGTCGGCATTGCCAACGCCGCCGTAATATTGGGGAGACGGACACTCATGCTGAGCGGGTTCAGCTTTTGGCAGCTCTTGATTACATTCGAGCCAACCCGGAGATACGAGATGTCTTGGTGACAGGCGGAGATGCCCTACTACTTAGTGATCTAACCCTTGATTGGCTTCTCCGGGAGTTACACGCCATTCCTCACGTAGAAATCAAGCGCCTTGGAACTCGAGTCCCCGTAACCATGCCGATGCGCATCACGAAGGAATTATGTTCAATATTGGCCAAATATCCGCCATTGTATATAAATACGCAGTTTAACCATCCTTTGGAAGTAACTCCAAATGCCAAAAAGGCAGCTGACAAACTTGTCGCCGCCGGTGTGATCTTGGGAAATCAGGCTGTATTGCTTAAAGGAATTAACGATCAACCCGAGGTTATGAAAAAACTCAATCAGGAATTACTCAAAATAAGAGTCCGCCCCTACTATATTTTCCATGCCAAAAACGTTAAAGGTACACGCCATTTTGTTCCTCGTGTTCAAGACGGTCTTGCCGTTATGGAACATCTACGAGGATATACTTCTGGCCTGGCGATACCGACTTATATCATAAACGCCCCCAAAGGAGGAGGCAAAACACCGATTTTACCACAATACCTGGTATCCCTTGAAAAAAACAAAGCAACGTTACGAACATGGGAAGGAAAGTATGTCCATTACGAAACTCCCTAAATTATGAACGTTCACAAATCTAAACAACGAACCATCGAACATTATATAAGGAGATGTGCTATATGACAGAACGTCTCAACAACACCCAAATAGCTAAGCGAATTAAAGATGCTAACTCAAATTTGAAACATTACTTGGACTTAGCGCCAAGCCTTAAATCAAATCCTTCTCATCCTAAAACAGCAAACATCCGACTTCCACAGCCCGGTTTTCTAAAGCCTAAACTCAAACCTTAAAGTTTAACCCTCCTCTCCATATATTAACGGTCCTCGCTGGACCGCTATTTTTTTGTTCTTTTTCCCTGCCACGTATCCCGTCGTTCTAACTCAGCATCAATAGCGTTAAGGACTTCCCATTTTTTGCGGCTCCAAAGGGGTCCAATTAGCTCCTCTGGAGGGCCATCTCCGGTTAAACGATGGATCACCATCTCCGGAGGCAAGATCTCTAAAATATCAACCACAAGCGATACATACTCATCCTTCGTCATAAGAGCGAACGGTTCGTGCTGATACATTACCCCCAAGGGAGTTCCCCTCAACACATGGAGCAAATGAAGTTTGACCCCTTGTAAGGGCAGTTTAGCAACCGCCTTTCCCGTTGCCATCATCTCCGCCTTTGTTTCTCCTGGCAGACCGAGAATTACATGAGCACAGACTCGTATTCCTCTTGCACGCAGCTGATCAAGGCCCTTCACAAATTGGGCATAGTCATGCCCCCTGCCGATCGACTCCATAGTTCGGTCATGAATGCTTTGCAACCCGAGTTCGACCCATAGGTAGGTTCTCTGGTTCAATTCCTCAAGATAATCCAGCACATCGCCAGGTAAACAGTCCGGCCTCGTAGAAATCGATAACCCTACAACGTTCTCCTCTTCCAAGGCCTCTTCATAGACCTCTCGCAATCGCTTCACCGGGGCATAGGTATTTGTATAAGCTTGGAAATACGCAATATAGCTTGCTGAGGGCCATTTCTTTTTCATCCGTTCCGTCACATCGATAAACTGGTTGTGAATCGATTGCCCCTGTTTTCCAGCAAAGTCCCCAGACCCCCGTGCGCTGCAATAAATACACCCTCCTTTGCCTAACGTCCCATCTCGGTTAGGGCAAGTAAATCCGGCGTCTAAGGAGACCTTAAAAATTTTACCCCCGAACGTTTCCCGCAAATGTTCATTAAAGGTATGATATCGTTTCTCGTGCATAGTTTATCCCATTCTTTCAATATCCCGCTTAAAATAGGTCTTTTAAAGGAGTGTCACTTCTATAAAATTTAGTGCTACCCTTGAAAAAGTTCAAGTTTTTCTCCACTTGGACCACGGAAAAAGAAATTATACCGTCCTTCACCTAAAGCCATAGGTTCTGTAGAAGTTATCTCCACTTGATGAGTCTGCAAATGCTCAATAGCCTTAAAGATATCCGATACCTTCAGAGCCAAGTGGTTGACAACCCCATCTTCAAACCGTTGTCCATCGACGACCTCAACCAATTCTACAACAGTACCCCCTAAATCCAAAAACACTAACTCTACCTCTCCCGGTTTCATTCGATACATAAACTTAAAACCGAGTACCTCCGTATAAAATCGTACGGCCTTCTCCAGATCCAAGGCCTTGATTCCAATGTGTTCGACCCCTACAAAAAG
>JAUZPJ010000274.1 GCA_030706025.1 Bacillota bacterium
AAGATTAGGCTAAAATTCGCGGCTTTTTTGTTTTTAATAATCGGGTAAAGCAGGATAATGGGTGCCAGCCAGTTCGTCACTACCCTGATCCAGAATAAGGGGCTGGTACTTAGGAATTGGACGGTAGACATTCCTTCGTTGCCGCTGGCATTAAGCATGGATAGATATAGGATATAGGTAAGAACGCTGGCAGCAATACAGGATGCAGACCAATACAGGAGTTTTGTGATTTGGTTGGTGGTCATGGATTTCTGGCCCAAAAGCATGAGAGTGAGTGCGCCTAATATACCGGTAGTTAGGAGGAAGAAGAGCGGTGTTTGGGCACTGTCCCATGCCGGAACACGGGGTAAAACATAAATCATAGCACTGCTCAGAATACCTAAGAGGCCAAGTAGACCGGCAATTCCGGCGGCCAGACGTCGGTTGCCATTAGGTCGACGAATTTGGAAGAAGAGATAGAGCCATGCAGCAGCTGTCAATAAAAAGAAGAGTATCTCCCGGCTAAGCCAGGATGAACTTAAATGAGAGACGGCACGATAAGCCGCTTCTGGGTGACCAAGGTGAGCTAGGGAAGCCAAAAGGGCCAAGGCTAGTAGGACACCTGAAGTGAGAGTTGCCTTTTTATACAGTGCCGAATCCAAAGGGGTACGATCTAGCCACCACAGGGCTAGGAGAATACCTATGGCTGCCTCTCCCAGGACGGTGAAGATGATTAAAGGCCATTCCCAAGTTCCCATACTAATCCCTCCTTATTTGTAAGCCTTGTTTTGGCCCGATAAAACGTATTGATGGATTGGTTATTGCAGGACTGGGCAGTCCAGGAAGAGTCTTTAAGATTCCGGTTTTTTGATCCAGCTGAGCGTTGATTTCAACGAGCTGCAAGGCTCCTGGAATGCAGGCGGCAACGCAGGCTGGCTTTAGACCTTGGTCGATACGTTGATAACATAAACTGCATTTTTCGGCCTTGCCCTTTAAGGGGTTAAATTGAGGCCGGTCATAAGGGCAAGCCATGGTGCAAAGACGACAGCCAATGCACCGGTCGTGGTCGTGGACAACAATTCCATCATCTCTTTTGGTGTAGGCTCCTACCGGGCAAACCTTTAAACATTGCGGTTCCGCGCAGTGATTGCAAGCCATGGAAAAGAACATTCGGGATGGAAGTGAATAACTATTTTCATCAAGTTTGAAAACTTGGCGCCAACGGGGTGTAGGATCACTTTGGTACTCATTTTTGCAAGCCATTTCGCAGCCCCGGCAGCCCACGCATTTTTCTGAGCTATGCAAGAAGCCTAGCTGTTTACTCATGCATTACCCCTCCTCAAGCTTTTTTAATCATAACGAAGTTGTCGTGGAAAGCCAGACCATTGTTGCCGGTAGCTTGTTTTCCCATATCACTGGGTATGGCTTTCACGGTGTAGTTGACATTATAGTTAGAGTTTTTGTACCAGGATTCATAGGAGACGATCACATCCGGTGAAGTCGTCCTTGTTAAATGAGCCTTCAGGGTGATTGACCCCAAATCGTTGAAGACTTTCACCAGATCACCTTCGTTGATCCCGTATTGAGCTGCGAGTTTAGGATGGATTTCCAAAAATGGTTCGGGGTTGGCAGCCATCATCCAGTCTAAGTTTTGGAATTGAGAGTGTAAGGCATGTTGGGGATGAGGTGTTATCAGACGGATGGGATAGTTATCAGGCGCTTTCATTTCCTCAACCCAGATGGGTAGGGGAGGGAGTCCGTTTTTCTGAGCAGCATCACTATGAATTTCGATTTTCTTGGAAGGAGTCCGAAACTTTCCATCCGACCAGGATGCAGGAGGCATTTTGGCTTTACGCGGACTATCGATAAGCTCTTTCCAATCGGAAATTCCTAAAAGCTTATAAATACCGGGATTGAACTCTTTCGTTAGCCATTCCTCCGGGGTGCCGCTAGTGGGGAACGTACAGGAGCCAGGCTCCAGTGCGTTCATTTTTTTCGATAAAAGCATGGCAATCTCTACATCGTTTTTGCTTTCGTACATCGGTTGAATGGCCATTTGGTTGATGCCCACCCAGTAATGCCAATAGCCTGCATTGACATCGATGTTTTCAAAATGCGTAGTTGTTGGAAGAACGATATCCGACATTTGCACTGTTTTGTTGAAGAAGGAATCAACTGTCACGACAAATTCCATGGAAGCAAACATTTTCTCAATAGCCGTAGTGTCCGGATCCTGATTACCAGGGTTGCGGCAGGCCAGCCAGAGCATTTTTACCGGAGGGGCCTGCTGAGCCATGACATCGTGGGCGAAGTTATTCATGTTAATATTGCGGTCCCCTTCTTTGCCATCAGGACCGATAAAGCCTTTAGAACCCTTCGGCGCAGAATTGGTCATAGCATTATAATTAAAACCCCAGGTTTCCAAATGACCGTAATTGACACCGCCGCCGGATTTACCAATGTTGCCGGTCATTACACCAAGAGCATCGATGATCCGGACATTTTGACCACCGTTTGTGTGGCGCTGCATACCATATCCGACCCACATACTGGCGGGCTTAGTTGTTGCATATTCCCGAGCGATCATCTGGATGATATCAACCGGTACACCGGTTTTTTCCGCTGCCCAGTCCAAGGTAACATTTTTCTTCAGATAATCAATCCACTCATCAAACCCAGTACTGTTGGCACGAGCATAATCCCAATCAACCCAGTTGTTATCCAGAATATAACGAGCCATACCTAAGGCCAAAGCTCCATCGGTACTCGGCTTTATTTGAATATAGAGATCTGCTTTGGATGCTGTTGAAGTTTCGATGGGATCAATGACCACCAGTTTCGTCCCGCGTTCGCGCGCTTTATTGATAAAAGGTATACTGTGAACAGCTGTCCAAGCTGCGTTCTGCCCCCAAAGGATTAAATATTTGGCGTTGACCATATCTTCTGGGTCATTGGAATACAAGGTGCCAAAATCATAGGTTTGGGCATCGATCCCAGCCGGCCAGCAAGGGGTTCCCAAAGCTCGGGTAGTGTAGCCAATGCTCGACATGGTTCCGTCTGCGCCATAGTGAAGAATACCAAAGTTGCCTGAGTATTTGTCGAAGCAAATAGGTAACGTTGAGCCGTAACGTTTTTTTAGCTCCAAGATTTTCTTGGCGATTGTTTCCATAGCTTCATCCCAGCTGATCCGAGTCCAATTACCGGAGCCGCGTGGGGTTTGTTTCATTGGATATTTGATACGATCAGGACTATAAACACGCCTGGTATAGGTATAGCCTTTAACGCAAAGTTTACCGTTGGTATAGCCGTGTTTAGGATCACCTTCGACTTTTTTTAAAATCCCGTTTTGTACGAAAGATATTTGTCCACAAGTGTCATAGCAGTTGCGTGGACAGACGTTGCGAAATTGCTGAAATTCAGCGTTGGTATCTGCAGCAGCAGCAGGGTTTAACGTTGTTAGCATTCCAAAGCTAAAGAGACTTGCTCCGGCGGCAGTGGCCGCTGTTGCGCCGATAAATTTGCGACGGGAGATTTTCATAGTAACCCTCCTTTTGACAATAGCCGATCTAGAAAGATAACTCAATTGTACTTAAGAGTACTTGCATAACCAGCAAAAAAACGGGGTGTTGGGTATTTTCGCTA
The DNA here is from genome assembly GCA_030706025.1 of Bacillota bacterium. GTDB lineage: Bacteria > Bacillota > Desulfitobacteriia > Desulfitobacteriales > Desulfitobacteriaceae > Desulfosporosinus. The sequence goes on from JAUZPJ010000274.1 coordinate 3,622, forward strand.
ACAATCGTCGCGAATACCTGGAGCCAACGTCTGGGATGCTCTTGCATAAATACGTTGAATAAGTGCAGATACTTCGTGGCATTTGAGGAATTTCCTGAAGAAGATTCTTGTATTACTCGGTTGAGAAGGTACGCTGCAAATTCAAGTTCAGTAGCAATAAAATCATCCGGAATGGTGCCTTGCGAAGTGGTCATTAAATTTTCCGACTGATACATTTTGCGTACTTCCAAGGTTTGTTCCTGCATAACCAAGCGATCCTGGGATAAATAGACGGATTCATAGGGGGGAGCTACCGGTGAACCAGGGCCAACAAATAGACGATTAAATTCAAAGCACATTTGCTGGAACTCAAACGGCTTAACTTGTGCATAATTTGCTAGGCTTTGGCCTATCTTCATCATATTTATAGTTGGTAATTCACTGCCAAGACTTTGGCTTGATTTCGCAAGTTCCGGCAGTGTACGAGATAATTGCTCCCCCCCACCTATAAACAAGTGGCTAAGGGCAAGGAATGTCGAGATAGAGCAAATCAAGAGTCCGCTTTTATGATTAGTTGTGCCGACAAGTGTAGCAGTCAAATAGTGTTCTCTCCTTTCATCTAATTTGTATTTTTTTAACGATTGCATTAAAAGTATAGAGCCG
>JAUZPJ010000275.1 GCA_030706025.1 Bacillota bacterium
AGCTTGAGCCAATTGAGCTAACCCCCAGAGTGCGCCATCACGTAAGCTTTCATCTTCCAGCAACCCGGAAAGCATCCACCTAAAATGGCCGCATGATTTAGGGCAATGGGCAAGAATACTTCCTATAGCCTCGGAAGCATTCCAAGCTGTTCCCCCCGATTCATCATTGAGCATCCAAAAATAACGGCGCACAAGCTCAACTGCAGAGCTTCGATTTTCCTGTTCGACTTGTTCGACGTGATGCATGAAAACTCCTAAAGCCTCTACCGCCCGCCAGAAGACAATCCCGTCTTTAACATAAATCCGCGCCATCAATTGCCTATAGAGGTTCTTATTTTCGTCGGCCCAGTCACACAGCTGCTTCCAATCTCGTTTTTCCAAGACTAGTTCAACATCCCTTTTAGTAGGCATTAGACTCCCTCTTCCCCGCAAATTCCTCTTTGATTTATCGTCTTTATTTCACGTACCAACTATAAATGAGAATATCTTATCATAAGTTAATATATAAGAAAACTTGTCTAAAAAGCCCTATATAATAAAGCAGCGGCCCCCTAAAGGAAGCCGCACATTAATACTAACCTAAACTTAAGTGTTTAATCTTTTATTTCTTTGTATTTATCCCAGTAAGCAGTTTCCGTCAGCACTTCTCCCCCAATACCCATGTTACTATATTCATGTTCATCAAGTGTCACGTTGAATGCTGCCATTGGAATTCCTAAGGCCTGGGAAGCAGCTTGACTCATTCCGTGAATTAGGCTCCTTTTTTGGTCAATGGTTAAGACGGGCCCATCAAAGTTAATCGTTGGCATACCACTAACATCTCCCTCTATCATTATTTAAGTATCCTTTTTTAAAATTCCCGTTATAGCCCCAAAACATGTAATATGTATCTGTGTCACTTATTTTTTTATTTTATACTTTTGTCAGCAGGAAAATCCTTTTGAATGTCGAATTGAAATATACATAGAATAAACTGATAAAACTTAATTTTGTAAAAAGAAGACCATGGAGGTCTGTTCCTATCAAGGGCAGCGCTATGGTCTTTTTTAATTTTTTATAAAGGAGCAAACTATTATGTGTGAAGCTAATGCCTATCTTAAAGAGGGAGATAATGAAGTATTATTTATGGAATCAGTCGATACCATCGAGCCCTACGAAAATGGTCTCAAGCTCGTAGATATTTTCGGAATGCAAAAGTTTATCCAAGCCCAAATCCGAGACATGGCCCTTCTTAACCACCGTATCCTTTTGGTAAAGACAGACAATCAATAACATAAAGGAGAGAGGAGAGACCTTTATGCATATTCCTGACGGATACTTAAGTCCCCAAACCAACGCTGTATTAGGCATTGTTAGTGCGCTAACAGCTGCCACTGCCGCTTACAAAACGTCAAAGACCGTTCAGTCAAAATACATCCCTCTACTCTCGATTGGAGCCGCCTTTTCCTTTACGATCATGATGTTTAATATTCCAGTTCCTGATGGAACGACTGCCCATGCTGTCGGGGGAACCCTACTTGCTATTCTTCTTGGCCCATGGGCTGCCATGATCGGTGTATCCATAGCCCTTGTCATTCAAGCTCTCTTCTTTGGAGATGGAGGAATTCTAGCGCTCGGAGCCAATATTTTTAATATGGGAATCATTCTTCCCCTTGTAGGTTATTTGGTTTACCGCCTAATTGCCGGTCGCAGTGCTGTTGAATCCAAACGAAGGCTGATTGCTGCCGCAGCAGCTGGATACATTGCTATTAATGTATCTGCATTGATGGCAGGAATCGAATTCGGATTGCAGCCGCTTCTTTTTCATACTGCCAACGGAACGCCACTTTATAGTCCATATGGCTTGAATATTGCTATACCGGCTATGCTATTCGCCCATTTGACGATAGCAGGACCCGTAGAAGGTTTAGTAACCTTCCTCACTCTTTCCTATTTGCAGCGTAATAACCCTTCCCTTCTTCAAATCAGAAACTCGGACTCTACTTCTGAATATCCCTCTCGTCCGCATTATGGTAAGCTAATATTAGGAATTATGGTCCTCATCGTATTAAGTCCTTTAGGATTACTGGCTAGCGGAACAGCCTGGGGGGAATGGAGTTCTAAAGAAGTTCAAAGCCAGCTAGGTTATGTCCCGGCCGGAATGGAGAAACTCAGTAGTTTTTGGAATCATGCTCTGTTAAGCGATTACGGCACACCTGCGTTAGCACATTCATTTTGGCATCAATCACTAGGTTATCTTCTGTCAGCCTTTGTCGGCCTCATCGCCATAGGAATTATAGCTTTCATGATTCAAAATCTCTTCCGGAAGGGTGAGGCTCAAAATGGATCTTCCACTCTGGCTACAAAAGAATAGCCCACTTCCAACCACTCCTTCACTTGTAGCTTCTCCTTCCTCCAAAAAGAAACGCTCTAATTTTATTCAAAAGACCCTTGAAGGTGTTATTCACTTTGTGCAAGAATCCATCTATTCTGAAGAAATCGCTCTTCGCCCTGGATTCCTGCAAACGATGGATCCCCGGCTGAAGTTCTTAGCCATTTTCCTCCTCCTCATTACCGTTAATCTTTTGCGCCATTTGCCCTTACTTTGGGGACTCTATTTTGGGATTCTAATCCTCGCCGCCTTGTCCAAGGTACCGAGTCGCTTCCTTATCCAAAGAGTTTGGTTGGTTATTCCCTTATTTACTGGACTCATGGTCTTGCCTTCCTTATTTAATTGGGTGCGACCCGGCGACCCCCTTTGGTTACTCTGGACTTTCTCAACTCCATTCCAAATCGGACCGCTTCATTTCCCGGCTGAGTTATCCATTACTCGCCAGGGCTTTGAGGGAGAGGTTCTCTTGATCAGTCGAGTGGGAATATCGGTTACTCTCGCGGTTCTACTCACCTTGACGACACGCTGGAACAACCTCCTGCGCGCCTTACGAACCTTTTTTGTACCTAAGATTTTTATTGTTACGTTAGAAATGACCTACCGTTATATCTTTGTGCTTATCACTCTGATGGAAGATATGTTCTTCGCCCGTAAATCACGCGACGCTGGGCAATCCTCCGGAGCTGAACAACGGCGTTTTGTAGGTTCTTCCATCGCTCACCTTTTCGGCAAATCACTGCAAATGAGCGAAGAAGTATATACCTCAATGGCTGCACGGGGATATACTGGTGAAATCCATACCCTGCAAAAGTTCCAATTACGGTGGGTAGACGTCTTTAGCCTTGGGGTCAGCCTCATGGCCTGCTTAACACTTTATGCAGCAGACAAAGTCTTAGGAGGATGAAAACTTGTCACATGAAACTGATCCTCTATTCAAATTAACAGATGTTTCCTATGCCTATATAACTGAACATCCGGTTCTGTCCAATATTAATCTTGAACTCTACCCCGGACAAAGCCTTGTTATTCTTGGAGCCAACGGAAGTGGAAAATCGACACTTCTCAAAATCCTCGCCGGACTTGTTCATCCCACATCCGGTCAAATCTTAGCCTTTGGACAAGCACTCACGGAAAAGAAACTGCAAAACCCCGAGTACTTAGCAGAATTTCGTCAACGCGTAGGCTTTATCTTTCAAAATTCCGATGCACAACTGTTCTCAGCCACCGTTCGGGATGAGCTATCCTTTGCTCCCTTACAGTTAGGCCTCCCCAAGGATCTCATTGAACAACGGATTAATGAAACAGCTGAACTACTTGGGATTACACGACTACTCGATCGTCCTCCCTATAAACTCAGTGGCGGGGAAAAGAAAAAAGTCGCCTTAGCTTGTGTTCTGACTGCCAACCCCGACGTTCTCTTTCTAGATGAACCTACTAATGGCCTCGACCCTCGGACCCAATTCTGGTTGGTAGAATTTCTTTCAGCCTTAAAAAGCGCGGGAAAAACGGTCATCACCGCGACCCACGACCTTTCCATCGTAGAAGAAATCGCCCAGCGAGTGATCGTTCTGCGCGAAAACCATACGATTGCGGCTGACGGTACAGCGTACGAAATCCTCAGTAACCGTGATCTCCTGCTCGATGTTAATCTCATTCATAAGCGCTCACATTTTCATATAGGTGGAGCCAAAGAGCACGGATAAGAACTGATTAAAAAGTTATAGAAATGGAAATGGTTTAAAAAAGAAAGGAGATAATTATGCCCATCAGCTTTCAACCAATTGGTACAATCCATACCCCCTACTTTGCCTACAATACTCCTGATCAGCCGCTTCGTGACGCTCCTGGTGATTTTTGGAT
>JAUZPJ010000276.1 GCA_030706025.1 Bacillota bacterium
ATATATTCGTTGGGCATTTTTTCATATGTTTCCTGAAGAATTCCGTAGGCAGCATCTCCCTGAACCTGATTCATAACCCAATCGTAGCGCCAATCAACAATGTTTGTGAGGATATCTGAAAAAGTGGGCGTCCAAATATTATCAAGGGAGACACTGTCTCCAGTACAAGTGCCTGTTTCAATCATAACAACCGGAAGTTTCTTAACTTCACCCGCAGCAACTGCTTCTGCCAGAGGAGGGGTAATGAGTTGATAAAAGTTACCTAAAATAGCCCCTTTAACTGCTAACTTAAGAAAGTCCCGTCGGCTTAGCATGTTATCCCTCCTAAGAGGGTATTATTTCCAGAAGACGAAAGATTATCATATAATCCAATTTATTTTTTTACCCATGTATAAAACTTAGGGTAAGGGGTTAAACTAATTACTGAGATGATATTCATGAGCAAAAACTACAAATTGATTAACAAGTTAAATATACCGCCATGGCAATTGCCTAAGCCTTATAAGGCTTGGTCTTAATCTTACAAAGAAACGTGAATAAGTTCATCCGCTAGAGTCCGATGCAATCGGGCTCTTTGTTTTTGGGTATTATAGTCCCATTAGTATGTATATACGTGTTATCCGTAATTATTTAGAGGGGGAAGTTAACAAAACTATAAAAAAAGGCCCCATCATTCCGATGGGAGCCGAATAGGAGGTAAAAATCTAGCCTAGAAATGTTATGCTCTAAACTTTAATATCATGCTAAATTGAGGGTTGGTAATAAATACAAACAATTAATCCTCTTACTTTTTGCATATGTAATACTCTTCAGTTAACAATTTGTCCGGATGTTCTAGAATATCCCAACATTATTTCTGTAATTGAGGAAATACTGTTAAAGTAATAAGATTTAAATATTAAGGAGGGGTTCTTTTTGAGCAAAGATGAAACTAGAAGAGAAGATTTAGCAAAGAAATTTCCGCAGATGGAACAACATTTCGATGAAATAAAAGAAGGCATGTATGAGCCTCAAATAGAAAGATTAGGTGAAACTAAGAAAGAACAAGCCCGACGATCATAAGGTCGTCAATCAAGATCTGTCCAATCTGTGAACAACGGATAAGAACGAAACACAAAACGAGGCTGTCAATCCTATAGGATTATGGCCTCGTTTTGCATGTGTTCGATGAAAAATTCACAATTTCTTCAAACAACAAACGTTAATCATATGCTAATATATTTGTCAGAAAGGGGAGGAATAAAATGTATAATCCATTACTAAAAATTATTGCAACTTTACTTGGAATTGTTTTAAATATTGGTGTCGCTATTCCTGGAAATACTACTACGATTCAGGTTCCCGTCCCTATAAATCAACCATCCACGAATGAAAAGTCCACGCCCACTCAAGTTCAAAACCCATCCAAGTCTACACAAAATTCGACGAAAGTTCAGTTACCAGCTAATAAGTCCGATAAACGAATTATTGGCACAAAGCGTACAATCGAAGATCGAGTTAGGCAAAGAGTTAGAAGCCTACCCGAGGTTTCCAGTGCAGTACAAAAACAATCATCGGGGAATGTAACGGTACTAGCAGGTGATCCTTCAGTTGGTTCTCAGGTGATTCAGACAGCGACGGACTTAATTCAATCAGCTGCACTGCCCATCATTAAAACGAATTTGGGCCTTGCTCCCGGTAATTCAGCGTTTGTTGTTCTCTTTAGTTCACCGAGAACCTATGGAAATTCATTATTACGAGCAGGTGTTGATAATTCTTTAATTTCCTCTATTACAGCTAATACAGGCGGACTTACCATTAATTCCACAATTTGGATTCCTCTTTATAACTTGCAGGACCAGTCAGACCTTGCGAATGTCTTAGCTCACGAGCTGACTCATGTCGTTGTGAACCAATATGGTATCGGGAATACCCTGCCGACTTGGGTAAATGAGGGAATAGCCTGGCGGGATGGGCTAATGGCGCAGGAAAAGATGAACCCAAATGTAGTAGCTTATGAAATGAGGGCCCTCAGTCAAGAAGTTGGAGAGGCTAAGCGATCGGGGAGGCTCTTGCCGTTAACGGCTACGGAATCAGATATTTTGAATTCTGAGTACAATGTAGAGTACCAAGATTTCATGGCTGTTGAGCAATTGGTGAAAAAGTATGGCAGTAATGCTCTCCAAACGTTTATCCAACAAGCGAATAAAACCTCGATAAGTCAAGACTTTGAGGACGTTTTTCATGCCGGGATTGAACAATTTCAGGATTCTTTTACACAAACATTATAAGTTGCAAAAACTCCGCGATGCGGAGTTTTTGCTGTCTAATAAATTATCTTCAATTTTAGATAATAGAAACTTCGCCATATGCGGATTAATTCTGGTCGATTTAGCTTAAAAAAGTTATAATTGTGACTAAATGTGCTGTTATAATAAGAATGGGTATACAGTATTATAAATAATCGAATTCTGAAAAAGGGAGCAGAGTATTGATGAATTGCGCTCAATTAAATGAACTTAATGAAATTTTGGCACCCAAGAAGGTACACTTCAATTTATCCGTATCTGAGTTAGTTAAAAAGGCACTCGCTAGTGGCGAAGGGGTTCTGGCTTCGCAAGGAGCTTTTAGAGTAAGTACGGGGAAATATACAGGTCGTTCACCTAAGGATAAATTTATTGTCGATGACTCTATGGTACATAATCGGGTTGACTGGGGATCTGTCAACCGCCCTATCTCTCCAGAGCATTTTGAGAGTCTTTATACCAAAGTTAAGCTTTATCTTAAAGAAAGGGAACTCTTTGTATTTGACGGTTTTGGTGGAGCGGACGAGAGGTACCGCTTGCCGATCCGTGTCATCAACGAGTATGCATGGCAAAATCTCTTTGTTCATCAACTGTTTATTCGACCGACCGAAGCTGAATTAGAAGATTTTCAACCAGGATTCACAATCATCGTGGTTCCCGGATTAAAAGCCAATCCAGAAACCGATGGTACACATTCTGAGGCGTTTATTATCTGCTCATATGAGAAACGGGTTGTTTTAATTGGGGGGACTCACTATGCGGGTGAAATTAAGAAATCCCTCTTCAGTGTCTTGAATTACTTTTTGCCTTTAGAAGGTGTCTTACCAATGCATTGTTCAGCAAATATTGGAGAGGAAGGGGACGTTGCCCTATTTTTCGGATTGTCGGGCACAGGTAAAACTACGCTCTCAGCTGATCCCGAACGTCGTCTGATCGGGGATGATGAGCATGGCTGGTCTCATGAAGGGGTATTTAACTTTGAAGGAGGATGTTATGCGAAATGTATAAACCTCTCCGAAGAAAAGGAACCTCAGATTTGGAACGCAATTAAGTATGGAGCTGTACTGGAAAACGTTGTTCTCGATCCAGAGACTCAAGAGGCTGATTATGCGGACGGATCTTTAACAGAAAATACTCGTGCCGCTTATCCTATTGAACATATCGAAGGTGCTGCGATACCTGAAATGGGTGGACATCCGAAAGTGATTGTCTTTTTAACAGCAGATGCTTTTGGAGTATTGCCTCCGATCGCAAAGTTATCTAAGGATCAGGCGATGTATCATTTCCTTTCAGGATATACATCGAAACTAGCGGGAACCGAACGTGGTGTAACCGAACCTCAGGCAACCTTTTCAACCTGTTTTGGTGCTCCATTTCTTCCTCTTGCTCCACGGGTTTATGCCGAAATGCTCGGAGAGAAAATTGAGTCATATAATACAAGAGTTTACCTTGTGAATACCGGGTGGTCCGGAGGCCCTTATGGTATAGGTAAGCGAATGAATCTTACTTATACTCGTGCCATGATTTCCGCTGCGTTGAACGGCTCCATTGAAACAGCCAATTTTGAGGCGGATCCGACGTTTGGAATTTTCGTGCCGGACCATATTGAAGGAGTTCCCAGTGAGGTGCTCAATCCACGGAGTACCTGGGCAGATAAAGACCAATATGATCGGATCGCCAAGGACTTGGCAAGCCGATTCAATCAGAACTTTGAGCAATTTAGTCAGGTTGCGGAAATGATTAAGGAAGCGGGGCCTGTCCAAGCTCTGACAGACAAGGAGACCAAAGTATAATTGTCAGTCAGTCGGTTTTCCTGCACCTACAAATGCATAAAACGGGCGTTGTAATCGTACAGTTTAAGCTCGACTAATATAAACCTTATTTTAGGTCATAATTTGGTCAAAGCTGATAATGTTTACTTCTCAATTAAAA
>JAUZPJ010000277.1 GCA_030706025.1 Bacillota bacterium
ACTATTATTGGAAGTAAATTATCAAAGCGCATATTGTAGAAGAAACTACTAAGGTTAAGACCCACCGAGTGTACCTGGTAGAGGTAAGCCACTTTAGGAAGACCATCTTTTGCTCCTTCCAGAGTATATTGTGTGATGCTGTCCGGTACCAGACCTTGCAAAACGTTACCCAAATATCGGGCTGCCCGAATGCCGGCAATCCTTACCGACTGTTCGTACTGGTCCTCATCCATTCTCGGCTGTAATTTCAGAGTACATACCACATTAATGGTTGAACTAAAGGGGGTAAGGGGTCCACCCGGTCCCACCATATCCAGAACACTATCTCGCACAATATTCAACCCACCGTGTCTGATAAGGGGAAATTCACAGGATGTGAGCACAGCAACACCATCCATCCTGTAAGTTGTCCCATCACCAAGCAGCCCAACCGGGGAGTCCACTCCCGCGTAAGGAACTGTATTACCGTCTTTGAACCGGGGCTCAACCGCATCGATCACGTGAACAATCCGGGCATTTTCTCCTGGAGTAACAATTTCAAGACCAGCTTCAGAAAAGGTTTTATCTTCCGAAAGGTAGTTTATCAACTCTTCCCGATTGATTTCTAATACCCCATTGTCTAAGCATGTTTTACGGCCAAATATAACTTGTTCGATTTTAAACGTACCCATTTCTAATTTCATGATTATTACCCATTCCTTTCGCTTCGCTCAAGGCACAAAACGGCATGAAACCGCAACTCCTTATCAATCTAAGATCACAATTGCAGGTTTTTCCAGCTTTTTCTCAAGTAATCCAAGTGCAGCTAACAATACTTTTCGGCTGATTTCCTGGTCACGCTTTGCTGGTAATTCCGGATCACCACAGGGGTGAGGAATCTTCGTACCTGCAACCACCCGATTGGCCCCTACATTGGAGGCTAAGGTATACATGGCGGTAATAATGCTTGTTGGTATCCCGTTTCTCTCTAATTCTTTGGCAATCGTTGCACCGCAACGAGTACAAGTCCCTCAGGTAGAGGTCAGAATAACTCCATCCACCTCTTCCTGGTGTAATAATGCAGCCATTTCCTGTCCGTCTTTTTGGCAGATGTTAACTGCCGCTCCTACCCCGGAAGTCGAATAAAATCTGTTGTGCAAAGACCCGATTAAGCCTTCAGCTTCTATTTCCCGCATAATGCCAACCGGTACTACATAATTGGGATTCTTATTGACAAAGCTTGGATTGTATCCCCCATGGATTGTCTCATATCCCAAGCCATCCAACCGTTGTCCGGAAATTTCATAGGCTTTCCAAGCCTCAGCTCCAAAAGAACGTAGGCGGTCAGGGTTGCCCCGGGGTACTAATCCCCCAGTTGTCACAAGGGCAATTCTCGCTTTCTTAAGTGCAGCAACCGGCGGTGCTGGTGCAACCTTGTCAATCATTTGAATTGGCAGCTCGGTAATAAAGGGTTGGCCCTTCAGCTTTGCTTCTAACATGTCGACTAACCGCTTGGAAGCCTCTTCCTGACGATATACCAGTTTCCTGATACCCCGAGGGATGTACCCTTCCTTGCGGGCAGGACCCAGGGGTTCATTGGAGGCAATTCTTTGAATAAAACCCGCAAGTCTTGAGAGTGCATCCCTCATACCTGCTGCTTTCCCAGATGTAGGTAAAATATAAACCCAACGGCGATAGATTTCTACCATCGGATTTCCTTCATACATACCGGTAATCCCAGGTATACTAAGTTCCTTGGCAGCTGCCTCGCATATAGCTCCGCAGGCCTGACCATACCGGCCCGAGTTAAACGCGGGCCCTGCTATAATCATATCAACACGATACTCTTTGGCCTTATCAACTATTTCTTGTAAAACTTCATCTTTATGACTGTTAAAGTAGTTATCTCCGCATACAGCGACAATCGGCACTGTATATTTTTCGTCTAGAAGCGAACAAAGAGCTGCAGCCGGTCCAATTGGTTTTTCTACGAAAAATAGGGAACAATCGGCCTTATCTTCACCACCTATTCCGGCGAAGAATTGATTTAAGTAATAGAGTATTCTCATCAACTTAACCCTCCTTCTTAGGCACCAACTTTAGAAAAGTAGGTTTTTCGATATTCCTGGAAATACCGTTCATTATTGGCCGGTTTGGCCAAACTCCATAAGATTGATACGGCCAGCACGACTAAAAGTGTCCCGGGAAGTTCACCCAGACCGGTGATTTTAACCAAATAGGTTTTCCACAGCATGTAAATAATGGGTCCTACAGTGGTACAGAATAATGCAGCCTCACGGTTAGCCTTATCCCAAAACAGCGCCAGGATCAGGGGTACTCCAATGACAATAACAAATGCACCAAAACCAAACGCATTAAGGATAGTGATTAGGGGCATCTGCATTTGACTTAAGATTAAAGCTAATATACCTACAACGACAGTAGCTATCTTTGAATAACGCAGCTCTTCACGTTCCGTAAAGCTTTGCCCTTTTAACCTACCAATAATATCGTGGACAATACTGGTTCCGGCTGCCATTAATAAGGCATCCAACGTTGTAAAGACGGCCGCCAAAAGGCAAAAAACCAACAGCATACCCACAATCCCCGGAGCAACATGAGTTAGAAATACGGCGAAAGCTTTGTCCGGAGTTTCTATGCTGATGCCTAACGCCCGGGGAACTAAACCAATCAAGACAGCAGCAAAAGTCCAATAAAGGGAGATAACGACCCCAATTGGGAAAGCTAATCGTGCGGTCCTGCCGTCCTTCATCCCATAAAAAGCCGGAATGATATGAGGGCCGCTAAATAAACCAAATAGATAGACAAATGCTAAATTGTACCAAAGAGAACGAGGCATTTCTCCAAAAAAGGTAGTCATGCTGGGCTTCTGCTGAGCTAATAAATGGTCCATTCCAGAGATTCCTCCGACGGCTTTTAGGCCAGCTATAATTGCTACCGTAACGCCAATGATCATAATCAACCCCTGTACAGTATCCAAATAAGCAATAGCGGAACGACCACCAAGTGAAGAGAAAATAACTAACACAGCGCTAAATGAGATTAATGCCCAGAAGTACGGTATACCCAAGTAACTTTCTATGGTTAAGGCCGCTGACCTCATTTGTACAACAAGCATGGGAACGGAAAAAACGACAATCCAAAAAGCGACGATTGGGTAAAAACGGTTTGAGCCGTATCGTTTAACAAATAGTTCTGGCGTCGTGATGGCTTTGATTTTATGGGATACTTCTCTAATTTTTGGAGCAACTACGAACCAACTTATAAAGACACCAAAGGCTGCGCCAAGCTGCCATGTACCTCCGCCCCAACCATACTGATAAGCCATACCGGCACCACCGACAAACAATCCGGCACTGGTCGCAGCAGTTGCTGCCGTAAAAGCAGATGCGACTGGACCTAATGCACGACCACCAAAAACATAGCCTTCAATATTTTTCAAACCACTCCGTGTGTAATATAAAGCCCAGCAAGGCAATAGGATAAAAAACACAAATAAGGCTGCAAATTTGCTCATTTCCATCGAGGATTCCCCTTCCTGTTAAGTGAAGTTAAATAAGAATTTCTTTAATGAATTGTAATTTTTGATTCTTTAATTACCCTTAATCAAATTTATTAACCAAGCTTTTTAATGAAGTTTAATCGAATTTCTTAAAGAAGCTCTCGCCAAATACGGCTATTCCTATTGCCAAGCCACAAAAAAGTAATAATGATGAGATAAAAATTGTACTCGCATTCAACTCTTTTCCCTCCTTCATTTATTTTGGGAATGAAATTTTTCAGACCTTTCTACCCCCTAACATAAATAAAAAACAAAAAAATCCACATCCCTATAGGGTGCAGATTTTTCCATCATCTCACCTAAGCCAACTTATTCACGAAGCCGACATAGAAATTTTACAGGCAGGTCTCCTGACTAGGATCATAGCGTTTTACTCCCTTCCTCCATAATTATGGAGTGGTTTAAATAAAAGCTCACCTTCACAGTGGCGGGTCCGTCCGGGAATCTCACCCGGTTCCCTATTCTCCCAAAAATGGGCACCTGTAAAAACCTTATTGAATTAATTCGAGATTATCATATATAACCATTTGTGTCAACATTAAGTAAAATTTACAATTTCTCATCACAGGTACAATTCAGTCATCACCTTGCAACTCGTTTGTTTTTGTTGGGGTTC
>JAUZPJ010000278.1 GCA_030706025.1 Bacillota bacterium
GTATATCATAAAATTTTAAATTCTTATCTGTTATAAGCTTGAAAGACAAGGCCAAATCCCATTAAAGCAGGTTGATCTGGAATAGTAATTAACATCACCATATTCATACTAAGAGGTTAAACCCTTGAAATCGCGGATATTTGTATTCCTTTCCAATAGTTTGCTTTAAGTTCGGAATTGTTATTCGCTATCTTTAGTTTACAGTCATTGTATCATTTGTAACCATATAATAACTAATTTGTAAGTCTAGGTTCCTTTTTGTGATATTCGAATAACCAGTAACGAAAATAACTAATTGACTCTATATATTCAAAAGCGGCTTTGCAGGATTTCCTTAAATAATCAAGAATACTTTAAATCAACTATATGTTGATACGCAGTATGTTTTTAGATCTATTTTTAGAATACGAGGTTTATGTTTAATGAAGAATCGGTGTCACAACTATTATTTAGTTTGGATTCTGAGTTTGGCTTTTTTGCTTATTAACACGACCAATGTCATTGCTTCTCCCCCTGATATAAAAACGCTGAGTGTTGTAGTGGATGATAATTATCCCCCTTACGCTTTCCGCGATAGTCTGGGTAATTTGCAAGGAATCACGATCGATCAATGGAAACTTTTCGAACAGAAGACTGGAATAAAGGTGACCGTTACCGGGATGGCCTGGAGTAAAGCCTACGAGAGTATGAGAAAAGGCGACTTCGATGTCATTGATACAATTTCTTACAATGTTGACCGAGGTAAGATTTTTGATTTTTCAAAGTCCTATGCGTCAATCGATATCCAGGTTTTTTTTCAAAAGAATATTTCCGGGATTACCGATGTCAATTCTTTAAAGGGGTTTACGGTCGCTGCTGAAAAAGGAGACAATAGTATTAATGTACTCAAAAAACATGGTATAACCGATATCGAAGAATATGATACGGCTGAAGCTATTGTACAAGCAGCTAAGGATCACAAAGTCGTAATGTTTGTGATGGAACAACCCCCTGCCCTATACTATCTATATAAAATGGGACTTCAAGATAACTTTAATTATTCGAGTTCGTCCTTATTCACCGACCAATTACACAGAGCCATTAAAAAAGGTCATTCGGGATATATGCCTACCATAAATGATGGATTTGCAAAGATTTCCGAGAGTGAATATCAGGCCATTGATGAAAAATGGTTTGGCTTGACGAATGCGCCATTTTATGAACATCCTTCTTTTAGAGTGGTTTTAATTATTGGAGTCGCAGTTTTTCTGCTGGCATTTTTGTTGTTCATCTGGAATAGAACCCTTAAGAGAATGGTCAAACAAAAAACCAGCGAGCTGTGGATTGCTCTCAGAGCTAAGGAACAAGTTGAAGCAGAAATAAGAACGTTAAATGCTGAACTCGAAAGTAGAGTCATTGAAAGAACAGTTCAATTGGAAGATATAAATAGTGAGCTCGAAGAAAGCAATGAGATGCTTGAGGAAGAGATTGTTAAACGTGAGAAGTTTGAAGAAGACATTCGGAAATTGAATGAGGAACTAGAAGATAAGATAAAACTACGTACAATGCAATTGGATAAACTCAATACCGTATTAGAACAACATATTGCGTTGTTACGAGAATCGCAAAAAGTAGCGCGTTTGGGGAGCTTTTTTATGGATCTTAAAACAAGAGAATGGAAAGGTTCACCCGAGCTTGATGAGATTCATGGGATTGATACAACCTATCCACACACAATGGAAGGTTGGCTAGGTATTATTCATCCTGATTGGCGGACCCGATTTTCCAATTATCTTTCACAAGTGGAAACGACCCAGCAACGCTTCGATTATGAGTATAAAATCATCCGCATTCAAGATGGAGAGGAACGCTGGATGCATGGGCTTGGAAAAATTGAGATGAATCACCAAACCAATACAGTTCGTTTAATTGGCATGATTCAGGATGTTACGGATAGAAAACGAACTGAAGAGGAAATCATTTATTTAAGCTTCCACGATCAACTGACCGGCCTCTATAACCGGAGGTTTTTTGAAGAGGAGCTAAGGCGACTTGATGTCTCGAGGAATTATCCATTAACGATTGTGATGGCCGATGTCAATGGTCTTAAGCTGATCAATGATTCCTTTGGCCATGCTATCGGAGATGAGTTCCTAAAAAATATTGCCAAAGTACTACGCAAAGGATGTCGAAAAGATGATATTATTGCCCGACTTGGAGGAGATGAATTCGTCATCCTATTGCCCAATACGGACGCAGCACAAACGGAGCAAATTCTCGAACGAATCAATGCGTTAGCAGTAAAAGAAAGAGTGGGTTCAATCGATTTATCCATTTCTTATGGTTATGAAACGAAATGTTACGAAAAAGAGGATATTCACGAACTGTTAAAAAAGGCCGAAGATTATATGTATAAGAGAAAACTCTTTGAAGGCCCAAGTATGCGGGGAAAAACTATAAACACGATTATCAAAACTCTTCACGAAAAGAACAAACGAGAAGAACAGCACTCACATCGAGTTTCCACACTCTGTCAAAGTATGGGAGAGGCACTTGGTTTACCGGAAGGACAAATTCAGGAATTAAAAAGTGTCGGCTTACTTCATGATATAGGCAAAGTTGCAATCGATGAAAATATCCTGAATAAGCCAGGAAGACTAACCAATGATGAAATGGAAGAAATTAAACGCCATCCAGAAATCGGTTATCGTATTCTTAGTACGGTCAGTGGTATGGCAGAAATAGCGGAATACGTATTGGCCCATCATGAACGCTGGGATGGCTTAGGCTATCCAAAGGGTTTAAAGGGTAATGAACTACCCATTCAAACCAGGATTATAGCTATAGCGGATGCCTATGATGCCATGACGAGCTCAAGGAGTTACCGGAATGCTTTACCTGAAGAAGTTGCAATTAAAGAACTTCTGAAAAACGCGGGAACTCAGTTCGACCCTGATTTGGTAAAGATATTCATTGACAAAGTTATCTACTTTCAATGCAGGGACAGGTACGATGTTTCATAAGAACGTACCTGTCCCCCTGTTTTACCCCAAAAAGTATGATGCCATTTCTTCTACAGGCGCCGGTTTAGCTAAAAAGAAGCCCTGCACTTCATCACAGCCCACAGTCCGAAGAAATTCTAACTGAGCCTGAGTTTCTACTCCTTCTGCAATTACATTTAAACCCAAATTTCGAGCGAGCTGAATAATGGTCAAAACAATGGCTTTCCCGTTTAAACGTTCATTTAGCATGGAAATAAACGAGCGATCGATTTTCAAAGAATTTAGAGAGAAACGACTTAAATAACTCAGTGAAGAAAACCCTGTGCCAAAGTCATCAATGGAGATACGGATCCCCATATTCTTAAGTTTTTGAAGAATCTCCACGCTTACGACAACATTTTCCATACTGATGCTTTCAGTAATCTCCAAAACCAGCCATTCAGGATCCAAACCTGTTTCCGCGAGAATCCCGGCAATTTGCGTAACCAGATCTTTTTGCCAAAATTGACGTGCCGAAAGGTTGATCGAAATGGGCACTAAAGGATAACCCATATCCTGCCATAGTTTATTTTGAGCACATGCTGATCGCAATACCCATTCTCCCAAAGGCAAAATTAAACCGCTTTCTTCCGCAATCGAAATAAACTTCTTGGGTAAGAGTAAGCCTCGTTCCGGATGTTGCCAGCGTACTAGTGCTTCAACCCCACAGAATTTACCGTCTCTAATACGATATTGAGGTTGGTAATAAAGAATAAACTCTTTTCTTTCCAGAGCCCGACGCATCTCGTTTTGTAATGCAAGTCGCTCAACCATCCGCTCATTCAAGGCCTGGGTATAAAAGTTATAATTGTTTCTCCCCACTGACTTCACCTGATACATTGCCATATCGGCATGTTGGATAAGAATCTCGGGGTCCTCTCCATCCATTGGGTAGAACGCTATTCCTATACTTGCGGTAAGGTAAACATCCTGTTTGAGAAGCTGAAAAGGAGCGTTAAAGACATCCAAAATTTTCTGGGCCATATGGACAGCTTGTTGCTTAGACTGTAAATTCGTCAGCAAGATCAGAAACTCATCCCCGCTTTGCCTCGCCACGGTAT
Source organism: Bacillota bacterium (assembly GCA_030706025.1). Lineage (GTDB taxonomy): Bacteria > Bacillota > Desulfitobacteriia > Desulfitobacteriales > Desulfitobacteriaceae > Desulfosporosinus. The sequence continues at coordinate 4,082 of JAUZPJ010000278.1, forward strand.
CTTCCTGACTCAAAGTAGCTTTAAAACGTTTACCGACCTCATGGAGCAAACTATCCCCTGCGGCATGGCCAAGCGTGTCATTCAC